>NZ_JAUBRI010000167.1:0-2268 GCF_036701795.1 Microcoleus sp. N9_A1 | reverse complement strand
CTACCGAAACATGAACCTATTTATATTCACTCATTTACTTATTATACATCGCTGATGTTATTAAATTTTCATTCCTATGCGCCCAGCACTCGAAGCGATATATTTGTTCTACCTTGATTTTCAGCAGCCGCGCGATCACCTCTTTTGTCACAAACCGGCTCAATCTGTGTCTGGGGGTTGATTTTCTCGAAAATTTTGTTAACATGGTAATCAGATTCTTTGTAAAGAATACATCCTTCGTAAAAAGTACAAACTTTTGTAAAGGGATTGAATTTGGATAGGCGATCGTCTTTTAGTTTTCCAGACCTGGGGGCGATCGCTTTTTACATTATAATTGTATGACCTATATCAATCATCTGTCAAGAGCTTATGGGCTTAATTAGATTACGGGTTCGAGAGTTTGCTGCTGAGAAAGGCTGGACGATCAAAGAGGTTTCAGAGCGATCGGGGGTAGTCTACAGTACGCTCAGAACCTATGCCCGATCGCCCGGATTAGCAACAATTGACGTGACAGCCTTGGACAAGTTGGCGAGGACTTTTGACGTGATGGTCGAAGATTTGTATGAGATTGTCGAAGATTAGTCGATCGCTTTTTGGGATAAAACTATCCGATGATGGTACACCATCATTTGTCAAGTATGGGTTTAGTCAGGTTAAAAGTCAGAGAACTAGCTAGCGAGAAAGGCTGGACGCTGAAAGAAGTTTCAGAACGATCGGGAGTAATTTACAGCACCGTCAAACACTACGCCCGCTGTCCGGGAGTGTCAACCATTGACTTTATTTCTATACACAAATTGGCTCGCACCTTTGATGTAATGATTGAAGACTTGGTGGAAATTGTGCAGGAGTGAGCGATCGCTTTTTACGATAAAATTTTATCCCAGAGTAAATCTAGTTTTTTGTCAATGGGCTTAATTAAATTGCGGGTTCGAGAGTTGGCTGCTGAGAAAGGCTGGACGATCAAAGAGGTTTCTGAGCGATCGGGCGTAGTCTACAGTACCCTCAGAACCTATGCCCGATCGCCCGGATTAGCAACAGTTGACGTGACAGCCTTGCACAAGGAAAGCGAGGACTTTTGATTTGTCTATCGAAGATTTGTATGAGATTGTGCAGGAATAGTCGATCGCTTTTACGAACTAATTATCCAGTCAATATTATTCGACAGTTGCTAGCATCTGATTGACAGACTCACCCCGTTGTAGCGCTTCCCAATCAGATGTAACAGGTTGGTAATAACAGTAACACACCACAATTCGCTCCTCAGTATCGGAAGCAGAAAACTGCTGAACGCGAGTAACTACCCAATCTCCATCTTTCCCGTGGGTGACTCCATTACCGGGGTCAGATAGATTTTCATAATCGCGGGTTTTGTCCCCTACTTGAGGGATTTCTGGGTTTTCTTCCCAAGTCCAATTTTCCCAAAGTATATTAGTGAGACCGCCCCTCGGCATAAGCTGACGTTCTTCCCAGCCGGGAGCACTCATGCTTTCGGTTTTGTAGACAATCCAGATTTTTTTTGCCATTTTTTTAAAGACGATCGCACAATCGCGTTCAATACTTCGACTATATCAGAGATGAAAGCTCGTGCATCGGTTAAAATAGAGAAGTCAGTTTGTGATTAATAAGTCTGAATGCCTACGTTACTCCGAGTCGGCCCATACCGTTTCTTCTGCTATGCGGGCGATCGGGATGAACCACCCCACGTTCACGTTGAGCGCGATCGAGAAGAAGCTAAGTTTTGGCTTAGTCCAGTTCGCCTTCAAAATAATAAAGGCTTCAATCGTACAGAAATCAATGGCATTCAGAAACTTGTTGAAGAACATCAACAGCAATTATTAGCAGGTTGGAATGACTTCTTTAATGGTTGAATTGCTACAAATCCCCCAAGCACAAAACGTAGTTGTTACAGACGACGCGCTAACAGTCGATCTATCCGATGGTCGTACTATTTCTGTACCTTTAGCTTGGTATCCTCGGCTATTGCATAGCACACCAAACGAACGCAATAATTGGCGATTTATTGGTGGAAATGAGGGAATCCACTGGCCTGATATTGACGAAGACATTAGCATCAAAAATATTATTCTCGGTAAACCATCTGGAGAAAGTCAGAAGTCATTTCAGCGGTGGTTAGAGGAACGCGGGAAGATAGTCTAATAACAAATCTGGCTTAAATACCCTTCTTAGTCTCTTAGGAATGAAAATTTAATAACATCAGCGATGTATAATAAGTAAATGAGTGAATATAAATAGGTTCATGTTTCGGTA
>NZ_JAUBRI010000166.1:0-2345 GCF_036701795.1 Microcoleus sp. N9_A1 | reverse complement strand
GCAGGAATTTACAATTATGACCTGTATTTATCATTACAACAGGCGAGTACTTGATATTTTCGCAGGAGGTCTAGTGTGTAAACCAGTTAAAAATATTTGATGATGTAACTTGACTGAACGCCAAATCTATGGCTTTAGCTAATTCTTGATAATTAGTAGTCTTGATAGAACGGAGAATATTTTTAAGTTTTGACCAGAGATTTTCTATTGGTGAAAAATCTGGTGAATAAGGTGATAAGTATATTAATCTTGCCCCTTGTTTTTCGATAGCTTTTTTCACTTATTCTCCCAAGTGAATAGAACAATTATCCATGACTACACAAGCCCCTTTCCATAGTTTTGGCACAAGTTTTCTGATAATAAAAGCTTCAAATGTAATTGCATCAGTCCCGCCTATTAGATTAACCGATGTCAAGATTTCCTTGACTGACATGGCTCCAATTATTGAGACATTTTTGCCACGTTTCGTTGGTCTTGGGCCCTGGGCTCTTTGACCTTTCAAAGCTCTAGCATACAACCTAACCATTGCCAAATTAACTCCTGATTCGTCAATGAATATTAAGTCTTTCAAATTAATCTCTTTGATTTTTTGCCAGAACTCACATCGCAGGAGTTGAACTCGGTCGGTGCCTTTGCCTGAAGGGAAGAGAGTTTTTTTTTGACAGTAATATCTAAGAGTTTTATCATTCTTGCTATTGTCGATATACTCAGGGAAAATCCAATTTTCCCATAAAGTAAATAACGAAGTTCTTCAAGAGTTGCATCATTATTTTCTTCAATCAATTGGGCACTCGATGAGTAGTTGCTCTGCATTCAGTTTGCCTTTGGCCCCACATCGGTCAGTTCGGGGAGTAATGTTTTTTGTTTCACGATATTGTTTAAGCAATTTTTGTACAAAGCTGAGGGCTACAGAAAAACGTTTAGCTATTGCTTTTTGTGAAATCGGTTCAGTATGATAAGTATCAAGGATTTTTTGCCTAAAATCAATCGAATAAGCTTTCATTTTTACTAATGTATGAAGAGGAGTATAAGTAAACGTGTTATGAGTCAAGCATATCGTGCTGTCAAACAAATGCTATTATGTGTGGTATCGCTTTCGCGTGGCTTTAGTGAACCATGTAATTCTAGTTGATTTGATCTGATTTTCTCTGTTTGATCCTCACGAGTGAGTGTCAGTAACATGATACCTCATATTTCTGAGAAAGGCTATAGTAGCCAATCAGCCATCTCCGAATCAAACATGGATAGATTTGAATTTTAGCTAGCACTGCTGCAAAAAGGAGCAGAGGAACTAGAGAAAAAAATAGCTAACTTTAATACGATTGAGGGATATTGTTGGCGACTGCTTGGCGAACATCCGAGTTTGCGGGTTGATCAGTTGCTTGTGGAAGTCGAAGGAGATTGAAGGGAATTGATAGCTATATCACACCGATGTATTGTATCCCACAATGGTTTTTAGCAATAGCGAGATAAATGCGTCCGAAGTAATAAGAGTAAGATGCGAATACTTCTCTTGTTTGCACCGCACCATCTAATGCGGCAGAAATCTTGGAATTGATTTTCGGTGCCAATAAAACCCTGCTATTGCTGTCGATCGTACACTCAAGTTTTCTCGTAAGCAGGTGGCCGATACTCGAATAATTCTTGCTCTGCCGCCGCAAATTTAGATTGATCGCCCCCAGAAGCAGGCCGAGCAAAGGACGCTTTGTTGCGAATCCCCTGGATATCTTCAGAAGAACGCTCAGACGATAGCACAAACTGAGTTCTCTGATAACGCAAATGGGCCAATTCAATTTTACCAGGTCGCCCTTCACAATAGGCTCGTTCAGCACAGCGTTTAACTGCGATCGCAATTTCAGCACTCGTTGCTCCGGCATAATCAGATAGTAGCGAATACCACTGCCTGTCACTCCAAAGATTCTCTTTTCCTTCCCCAAACTGCTCTGGGAAATACTTAGCTAAGTGCAAATTGAAAATCTCATAGCGAGCGCCGCTGTGTGGCAAATCCACAAACCAGATTCCGCCGTCGTCAAATCTGCGGATAAGTTCAGCCGGCAGCATTTCTAAGCGGTTAACAGTAGCTAACATTAACACGGGGCTCTCATGTTCCTGCATCCAGGTGAGCAATTTCTGCGACAGCCGCCTAGCTACACCGCCATCAGCATTTGATTCCCAGCCAGAAAAACCCTTGTCAAAATCGTCAAAGAACTGCACGCAGCCGCCCAAATTATCGGCTGTATCCAGCATTTTGTTGAGAGCGCGATCGTCCTTAGGGGCTTGCAATTAAATATAACCCCAGTTATGCTAGAAGGGTAGGAAACAAAAAATCTGACATGAGCGGTTGT
>NZ_JAUBRI010000165.1:0-2386 GCF_036701795.1 Microcoleus sp. N9_A1 | reverse complement strand
CTCTTTCCCTGATACCCCTGTAGATGAATTTTATGCCTGTAATTCCTCCTAATTGTAAAAAACCTACACCTGTCAGGTGGGGAGAGCCCCTACAAAACACTATATATTCAGGCTATGCGTAAGTCCTATATTTCTCGGCTTAAGTAAAGGACGACTGCGCCTGATTCGGCTCAGTACCCGCGTGACTAATTCAGGCCCTAGTACCGGCTTGGTAATAAAATCATCGGCTCCCGCTGCAAAGGCTTGTTGGAGAGATTCTGGATCGGTATGGGCTGTCACCACCAAAATCGGTAAATTTTCCCATTGGATATCCTGTCGGACGACCTGACACAATTCTAAGCCGCTGACGATCGGCATTTCTAGATCCAGCACTACTAAATCGGGTTCAGTGCTAATTAACACCTCCCAAAATTGCTGTGGTTCTTTGAGATTTGTCACTTCAAGTCCCCAGGGAGTCAGTAACCCTGATAATTTAACCAGCATCACAGGGTCATCATCTACGATTAAGACTTTGGCTTCTGAAGTTTTGGGACTGGGTAGAACACGGGCGATCGCTCGAAAAATTTGCTCGGTGGTTGCAGGTTTGTGGAGAAACTGCTTAGCACCTAAGCGCGATACTGCCAAGCGATCGGCAAGGCTATCTCGTCCGGTAAAAACGATTATAGGAAGAGTAGGCGATCGCTCGGTCAGTTCTCGCAGTAGCGTCAATCCATCTTCCTCTTTCTCTGCAAAACTTAAATCTAGTAACATCACATCGGGCATTGACAGGGCAAGACGCGATCGGGCAGCAGTAATATTCGGCGCAATTTTCATCCGAAATCCCCAAGCTTCGGATTCTACTTTCAATCGCTCCGTTAATGCAGCATCATCATCAACTACCAAAAGCCGATAGTTGAAAATTGAAATAGTAGAAACTGGTACAGCCGTTGATGTAATCGGTGTTTTGGCTAATTCCTGCTGTAATCCTGTCACCAATTCCGAGAATTCGGTAATTTCCTCAGCAGTCAAAGAGCGATAGTTGATTAGCAAATGCTCTGCAGAGCGTGCCAATTTCGAGCCTTCGGGATAACCAAAAGATCCCAGAGATCCTGCTAATTTATGAGCTTCATGTTTAGCCGCTTGCTGTAATTCTGTTTCTAAATTTCCTGCTAATAGAGCAGTTTTTGCCCGATCCAATACAGCAATTTGTGGGTTGAAGCCTCCCCGAAACCGCTCTAACACTTTGTCGCTCTCGGACTTATCTACCCCGCGAGATTGATGTTTTTGGGTGCGCTCAATCCCAGGATTATTTGAACGAGACGACGCTGATTGGGGGTACGGTTTCAGTCGATAGCCCATGCCATAAACTGTTTCGATGATTTCTTCAGTTAAGCCACCTGCCTTCAGTTTTTTTCTGACCTCCTTAATATGAGTGATAATGGCGCGATCGGTTGGTGCGTCATCAAATCCCCACAGACGATCCAAAATGGCACTGCGGCTAAAGATACGATCGGGATTTCGCAGTAATAATTCCAGCAGATTATATTCTGTCGCTGTCAGTGAAATTATTTGTTCGCAAAATGTCACTCTACCAGACTCTAAATCTAAACAAAGATCTCCCCAAGTCAATGTATTAGCCGCTGAATTCTGAGTAGAACCTCCTGGGGAAAGTGCTTTACTGCGTCGCAATAAAGTTCGTATTCTTGCCAGTAATACTTCCGTAGAAAAAGGCTTGCTGATGTAATCATCGGCTCCCGCATCGAAAAGAGCCACCACCTCCGCATCTGAATCCTTTGCCGTCATTAACAGGATCGGTTTGCAGTAGCCTTGCGATCGCAGTTGCCGACATAGACTAATTCCATCTAGTTTGGGAACCTGCACGTCTAACAAAATCAGGTCATACTCAATTGCTGCTGCCAAGTCTAGGCCCGCTTGTCCATCATTTGCCCGATCAAACCCGTAATGATTTGCTTCCAACACATTTGCCAGTGTTGCACTCAGCCCTCCATCGTCCTCTACGAGCAGAATTTTTATCTGAGACTTCTTCATTTTGGCTGTGTGGTTTAATTTCCATGCGATCGACCCGCTTTAATGTCAGGCCGAAGCGTGGCTTTTAACTAAATCACTGCTACTCATTACTACTGCTTTTATCTTATCATTTTTGCAGTCCCATAACCTAAAAATTGCTGTCACTTCCGCAGTTTATACCAATTTAATGTGAAGTTGCACATATCTCGATCCCCCTCGCATACCCCCTACTCCCCCTGATTGTTGGGGAGTAGGGGTTGACTTTGAGAAGAATCTTGTCCCCCCCTTATTAAGGGGGGCTAGGCAGGGTGGATTAATTGTCGAGAGGTTAAATCAAGGCTATGAAGGCTATTGACAGACATTATGCGAGGCATTTAAC
>NZ_JAUBRI010000164.1:0-2423 GCF_036701795.1 Microcoleus sp. N9_A1 | reverse complement strand
AATCATGAATTTGCTGCCTAACCGCTCAGCCAACTTCCCTCTTGAATATCAATCATAGCAATTATCTCTGGGGATTCACTCTAGTAATTCTGGATTCTGGATTTTAGATTTTAGATTGGAGTGAACGAGTTCGTGCACGAGTTCTTTGAACAGCATTTTAACTGCTTTAGCCGCCACCCGCGATCGCACTAACCGCACCGGCCGACCGCTGGCTTTTTCAGAATCCATAATCTCGCCGAGCCGATCGCCAATATCGTTAGCCATGCGAGCACGTTTCACCTCGACTCGCGTAAAAATCCATTGCCACAAAGCTTTGCGGCACAAATCGGAACCGCCCACAACCTTAGACTTTTGCAAGTCGCCGCTGCTTTCTTGCGACGGCGCGTAGCCAAGGGCTTTACAAAATCGGCGAAGTGACAAATGCCGCTTGGTCGGTTTGCCCGATCGTCGGCCGGTGCGAATTTTGACATCGGGTTTGCCGTCGGCACCGAGGTAATTTTCAAATGGGTAAATCTGGCTGAGCAACAAAGCTTCAACGCGGCGACCAAATCCAAATCGGGCAAACACTTTGCGGTAAGGCAAAAACTGCGGCTCGCCCACAAGTTTGGAAAGCTCAAATTCAAGCACCATTTCCTCCCGCTGCAAGTCACAGATTCTGGCGGCGTGTTTCCTTAGTTCCTCAGTGATGCCCAAACCGATTGACCGCTCCAACAGTAAATCGTACTTTACAGACTGCCGCTCACCACATAGCCAACCCCAAAGCAGCGGCACTTTCTCGCCAGACCGGAGCGATTTTATCAACGCTGCTTCTGGAAACTGCCAAGCTAAATCTTGACGCGCTCTGTTAATGATGGGACTTTGCACCCGATTGAGATGCGCGAGCCGGAGCACTAGCCGACGAATTTGTACGATTGTGCGATCGCGCGTTTGGACAAATCGCCGGGAAGTGTCGAGGTAGTCCCAGCCATAAATCGCCAGTGCTAGCGCGTCCGCGTCGTCGTCTTTGTCTGGCAGTCCGAGGTGATGCTCTCGGAACGATCGAAGCTCTTTATGACCCACCAGTCGCACTTCTACTCCCGCCCGTGCCAGTTGAGTGCCCCAAAGGATTTGATAGTTAATTCCTGTCGGCTCCATGATGGCGATCGTGTTTTCCCGATCCAATTCCGATCCAATTAGTGCAAGTAATTCATTTATCCCGTGCGCTGTAGCAGCGAATTTGTGGAAATTGTAGCGGTAGTAAAATTCGCGCGGTTCGTCAATTTTTTCTGATATTAAGCAGCACGAAACTGAGGCCTTGCTAATATCCAAGCCAATAATTTGGGTCATTCCATTTTTAAAGGTGAGTTTTCCAAATCTCGCAGCAGCAGCTTATGAATCACCCAAAGGCCGCAGTGAGCCTAATTCACTCTTAAAGCTTCTAAGTGCGCGAGAAATAACAATTAACTAGGCTGTGACCGAGCTTATGAACAGTAAAAAGCCTTAAGAGCTTGGTTCTTTATAAAAGCCCTAAGTCACATCCCGTTTAATTCGCGGTTCGGGTTGGAATCGATCCGCGACTCCCCCTTATTAAGGGGAGTTTCGGCCGCTAATTCCCGAGCGGCGCTCTTCAGGCGGTTGTGGTGATTGAATTTGTGGCCACTAGCGCAATGTAGGCGTATAAGTAGTCAATGTCTTGCGTTAAAATCGCTGCAAATTCATCTGTTGAGTAAAGGTTTAAGAGGCAGTTTGCAGCATTGACATACTGATTCAAGCATCGATCGGGAGGCTGCTTTCGCAGCAATCCTCTAGCTTTTGCTTCTTTTATGGTGAGAAAAACTTCTTGTGTTTCTGAATCGCTAAAGTTGTCAAATTGCTCTTTTGCCGATTTGATTAACTCGGTAATGTGTTTGTTTTTGGTTTGTGGCATGGTAAATTAATAGATGCGAAGGGACAGTTAGTCAGCCAAGATAGCTCAGCTCAGATACGGCGGTTAGAGTGTAACTAACCGCTGTTTTTCTAAAGGTCTGCTGTTGGAATTTTGATTTTAAAACCCTGTTGTAAGGGGTTTTTTTGATAGCTTGCCTGGTAAGCTGCGAGGGCTTCGGTGATTTGTTGGTCGCTAATTTTCTCCATCTCAGTATTTACCTGCATTGATATTGCAGCGATAAAATAGTTAGCGTCCTTTTTTGTTACTTTTTCTAGAACGGATAGCACCATTGCATTAAATAATGCGGTGCAAAAAACCATGTTTTGCTGCTCCATTGTTAGGTCAACTAGAGTGGCCGCTGGAGGTTCTGGGCTATCATCGGCAACTATCCGAATCGCTTGGATATTTAGTTCGCAACTATCTAGACAATTGTCTAGCACTTCTGCTAGTTCCTCCAATTCGCGGTAATTGCCTTGACTTTTGAGGATCAAGTCGGCGATGTGCACGTCAAGTCCCA
>NZ_JAUBRI010000163.1:0-2750 GCF_036701795.1 Microcoleus sp. N9_A1 | reverse complement strand
CAGACTTGATTACCTCTTCTATTCTACATTCCCCCCTGACAATTAATCCACCCTGCTTTTTAAGGGGGGCTGGGGGGATCTCCGGGGAAAGAAAACACGCCCTAGGGGATATCGGCGGGCCTCATCGTCAAACAGTAGACCGGTACTACATTTGACGTGTTTGTTGACACCAATGCTTCCAACAACTCTCACCCTATGCAACCTACTAGATGAGGGAATGCGCCGAGTAAGGGGTAAAATATGAAATCGTTCTAAAAGCTTAAAATCTAAAATCTAAAATACAGATATGCCTAGAACTCCCAGCGAATATTCCGTACACCTGCTGCTTGATGGCGGCCACCGCGAAGAAGTGCGTTTCGCAACGCTGCAAGATTTTCAAAAGTGGTACAGCAGCGTGTTGGTTCCCAAACAAGATTCCACAGAATTTCTCAATGTCCCGATCAAAAATATTCAAGGCGAATACATGGTAGTTCGGCCTACCAGCGTGCTCGCAATTCGCGTAGAACCGATATTTAGTTCTAGCGTCGAACGATATGATGAATAAGGAAAATAATCAATTAAGTAGGAAAGATTGGAAATTGAGCAAGATTTTTCGCTATCAGTTATTAGCCATCGTCTGTTGCGTTTTGGCGATCGCTTTTTCGGTGCCCGCCGTTGCAGTTCCGTCGCTGCAACCAATTAGTGTAAATCAGTTACAAGCTGGCGAGTCGGAGGATCTAGCCTTTGACGCTCAAATCTGGGGCGAAAATGGCAAATCTGGCGATCGCCAATTGCTGTTAAGGTCGATCGACAACAGCCTCCGCTATCTTAACTCCCAAGCGGCTGCTAGTGCTTACAGTCGCTATTCTGTGGCAGGTATTACGCGCGATCGAGTTCGGCGATCGCTCGATCGATTCCGCCAATTAGTTGTCAGTTCTACAACTCCAGCACAACTCCAGGAATCTGTCAAGCGGGAATTTGTATTTTACAAATCCACGGGCAAAGACGGCAAAGGAACAGTCGCATTTACAGGTTATTTCGAGCCGACTTACGCAGCATCTCGCACGCCGAATTCCGAATACCGTTATCCCCTGTACCGGATGCCACCAAACATGGCATCTTGGCCGAAACCTCACCCGACAAGATTAGATTTGGAAGGCGCAGATGCTTTGCAGGCAAGTAAAGGATTGCTGCGAGGATTAGAATTAGTTTGGTTGCGCGATCGATTCCAAGCATTTCTCGTGCATGTCCAAGGTTCTGCGAAGTTGCAGTTAACAGATGGTAGCGTGATGACAGTGGGTTTTGCGGGCAAAACCAGTCAGAGTTATACAGGTGTCGGGCGAGAATTAGTTAAGGACGGAAAGTTTACTTTAGAAGAGTTAAATTTGCCGAAACTAAGGGAATATTTCACTAACTTTCCCGCAGATATGGACAAGTATTTGCCCAAGAATCAAAGCTTTGTGTTCTTCCGGGATACTAACGGATCACCTGCTACTGGCAGCATTGGAGTGCCTGTAACTGCCGAAAGGTCGATCGCCACCGACAAAGCTTTAATGCCCCCCGGCGCACTAGCATTAATTAGTACAAAACTCCCTTATCCGAGTGCCACAGGACAACTCGAACAAAGTGCTGTGAATCGGTACGTTTTGGATCAAGATACTGGCGGTGCAATCAAAGGTGCGGGGAGAGTTGATGTATTTATGGGAACGGGGGATTTAGCGGGCGATAGGGCTGGTTATATCAACTCAACAGGAGAACTGTATTATCCGCTTTTAAAGTAGATTAATTCTACTTCATCTGATTGTTTGTTGTGCGTCGCCATCTCGGACGCGGCGCATTGCCGTGTCCCTACAGATATCGCCGACAATCTATATGTAATCTATTTTTGATAATTGCTATCAAATAGAAAATACCCCACCCTCCCAATCTCACAAATGCTCAACAAAATTCTGCAATTCTTCAAACGACTAATTCAGCGAATATTGGGAACCCCAACCCCACCCTCCCCGCCGGGAAATACCGCCATCCGCCCCACCCTAACTGACGCGGAATACGAGTCGAAATTCATGGAAATCCTGGAAGGGGTGAATGCCGGCTGGAGTCGCGGGGATGTAGCGGGATTCTTAATCGCAAAACGCATTAAAGATGGTGAATTGGCTGCTTGGTTGCGACGGTTCGGGGAAAGATTGTTAGAGGGCGAAAACCTGCAGGGCGGGCACGGGGGCACCGCCCCTACGGATGCGGTGGCATCGCTTCAGGAATTGGCGCAGCGGCTGGTTTTGTTAGGTAGAATTGGTAGTGGGGAATTGTCAGAGGTTGCGAGGCAAATTGGGCGGGAGATATTGACACGGTTTCCGCTGCCGGAGGTTGAGGAGGAGGATACAAAGGGGAGGGTGATTGAGGCGGTGTTTGTTGGGGATGGTTTGGGTTTTTCTGGGGAAGGGAACCGCAGAGTCGCTGAGGGTGAGGAGGCAGAATCGGAAGTTAATGTAGAGGCTGATGCGTGGTGCGATCGAGGGAATGAGCAGTATAATTTAGGAAGATTTGAAGAGGCGATCGCATTTTATAACCAGGCAATTGCTCTCAAACCAGACTATCACGATGCTTTGCACAACCGAGAGGTAGCGCAACGTATGTTAGGCGAAATTAAATAGGCGAACTCGCTTGTATCCAGAATTTAGGCTAGGTATTGCGATCGTATCGGCTCAATAAGTAGGGGTAACAGTTAATCTAGTTGCCAAGACAAGCCCAAGGGATGAAGAGAAGATTTT
>NZ_JAUBRI010000162.1:0-2944 GCF_036701795.1 Microcoleus sp. N9_A1 | reverse complement strand
TCGCTTACGCTGTGCTTATCTTAACGGGGAATTTTCCTTAAGTATTTCTGCTTAGTTCTCAACTGGGATGCTCCCCTGTATTAATGGTATTTCTCCGTATTCTTTAACTATTTCAATCTGCCGATTTTTGCCATTTTCTTTAATTTTGTGTTGTAAAATTAACAGAGCGCTGTCAATTCCTTCGTGAATATCAACACGCTTAAGAGCTGATTCTTCCAGGCGGGAAAAGTTGCGCAAAGACAGAACAATTTCGCGAATCCTATCGGCTCCGGTTTCAATTGAATTCAGCAGGTGCGGGAAATCCTCTTTCATAAATTCCAATTCTATTTCCTCAGCAAACTCCGCGATCGCAGAAACAGGTTCCGGGTAATGTTCTTGATACAAACTGCAGAGTTGCAGCAAGTTTTTGGCATACTCGCTAGCGTAAATGATATTACCGTAGATAAAACTGACAGGATTATTAATTTCGTGAGCAATTCCCGCAACGAGCTGTCCCAAACTCGACATTTTTTCCGCTTGAATTAGTTGAGATTGAGTCCTTCCTAATTGTTTCAATGTTTGCTCTAGCTCGTGATTTTTTTGTTTTAATTGAGATTCTGCCTGTTTGCGCTTGGTAATATTCCGGGCGATCGCGATCGCCTGATTCGAGTTAAGAGGCAGGAATCTCGCTTCATAAGTTTCTTCTCCTGACGGCATGAGTAGCGAATACTCTAGATTAACTGGAGTTTTATTTTCTGAAACTTCAAGCATTGCCAGCTCGAACTGGCTGGCGACGGTGGCGGGCAATATATCGGTCATTCGTTTGCCCACAAAATATTCGGGACTCAGGTACAAATCCGATGAATTTCCTGACAAGTAATCCAAAATAATGCCGTCAGCATTGATTCGGAAATACAAATCGGGCAGTGCCAGAAAAACTGCTTCCAGCTCGGAAGTTTTTTGGCGCAATGCTTCTTCGGCGCAGTAGCGATCGCTAATATCAAAAATCACCCCGTCCAAACAGCAAACGCTCCCATCTGCGCCGAACACTGGAGAACCTTTATCCCACACCCATTTAAGCGTGCCGTCTGCTGCTAGCAAGCGGTATTCCAAGCTATAAGACTGTTGTTTTTCTATTCCTTGCCGAATTGTTGCTTCTACTTTGGCCAAATCTTCCGGGTAAATAATACTAGCAAAAGTCCGGCTTCCCCTGTCCAAAGGCGAAATAAAATCCGCAGCAGCGTAGCCCGCTAGTAAGTAAACGGCATCGCTAATAAAACTGGTCGAAAAATCGCACTGCCAGCGATAAACCACTCCGGGAATATTAGCTACCAAAGAGCGAAATCTGGCTTCGCTCCCGCGCAAAGCTGCTTCCGATTCATGTCGTTCTGTAATATCGTGAGCGAAAGCTAGCATTGCAAACACATTACCTTCAGCGTCGCGTAGAGGTACTTTTTGGGTGTCAAAAATATGTACTAAACCGTCAGCAATAATTGCCTGCTCGCAGGGATTGTGGATGGTTTCGCCTGCCAGTACAGCAGAGTCGTCTGCACGGAATCCTCGGATATTTTTTGCGGGATTCCCAAATACTAGCTCTTCTGAAAATCCTAATTCTAAATCGGATTTGCCAAGTATTTCTTCGACTGTTTTGCCGATCGCTTGAGCGAGACTCTGGTTTGCAAAAATATAGCGAAATTTTTTGTCTTTGGCAAAAATCCAGTCGCTAGTTTTGTCAATTACCGTGCGCAGCAGTTCTTTGGAACGTTCGGTTTGTGCCAAAGCTACTTGTAGTTCTAATTCCAGACACTTGCTAGCTGTAATGTTTTCAAAAGCAACGCCGACGCAGTTGTTAGGTAATGGAAAAGCTTTAATAGAAAAAGCGCGAGTTATTCTGCCGTCTTCATCGCAGTCAATATCTTCAACTTCTACGGCTTTTTGGCCCAGAATTACCGAAGCAAATGCTTGGGGAATGTTTTTCGATCGCAAATGGGGGAAAATCTCGTCGATTGTCATGCCCAAAACGTCCGCCATTTCTAATCCGGTAAACCGCGTAGCAGCGGGATTGGAGGCGATCGCCCTTAACGTGCTGTCATCGTCTATATTTTCCAAATGGTAGACATACAAACCAATTTGCATATTCTCCACAATTTGGTCGTAGAGGCGCACGCTTTCGTCTACCTGCCTGCGTTCGGTAATATCTTCAGTAATCCCCAAAACGTACTGAGGACGCCCTGCGGCGTCGAGAATTGGCACTTTGCGGGTGTGCAGTATTCTCATACCTTTGTGGCGAGTTTGGATCGGCTCTTCGGCGATGTCTTTAACAGTAGATTGGTTGTGATGACCTGTCAATATTTCCCTGTCTTGAGCGGCGAAAACATCAGCTTGTTCTTTGGGGTAAATATCGTAGTCATTTTTGCCGATCGCCTCTTGAGAGGTAACACCCGCGATCGTTTCTCCGGCTTTATTCCACAGCACAAATTTGAGCGAAGAAGCATCTTTAGCAAAAACTCCCACCGGCAGATTTTCTACTACGGAATTGAGGAACCCTCTAGCTGATTTTAATTCAGCTTCTGCACGCTTGCGTTCGATGCCTAAAGCGATGACATCCGCAACCGATGCTAAAGTTTCCTGAAAAGGTGGTGTCAGCGGCTTGAAGCTGATAATTACCATGACTCCCACCAGCCTTTCTTCGACTATTAAGGGGTAGCCGGCGAAGGTAAGAATTTGCTTGGGGATTGGGCAATTTGTCGGCTTTTGACTGGTGTTGAGAATTGCTACTTCGGAACTGTGTGGCGGTGTTGCTTTCGGGGATTCTTCCTCTGGGAGTCCAAAATTATTCAGTTCAAATCCGCAGTCAAATTCCGGTTTTTGCTGTTTGGCGATCGAGTTAAGGAATGAAAATTTAATAACTTTAGCGTCTGCTAAATAGTCGGAACTGCACGATAATTCCATTTTGGTAGATATT
>NZ_JAUBRI010000161.1:0-2979 GCF_036701795.1 Microcoleus sp. N9_A1 | reverse complement strand
TAGCTAATTTACGATGATTACATTTACGTCCTAGAACTTAACTATACAGAGGCTTTGAGTGTTTTCGGAGATGTCTAATTAAAATATGACTCCATTTGTTCCTTTATTCTTGAAAAAAAACTGTTCGGGACTTCTTTGAGTTCCAGGGAAAGGAGAAATAATTAGCCTGACATGAGGTTTTCGCCGTCGCTTAACAATCCCTAAATCTTGATTTTTATCAGCGGCAAAATACTTAACTTGCGTCAGAAGCTAATCCTTTTTGATCGGCCACAGAAAAATGATACATCCCCCGATAAATCATTTCTCATGAAATCTGTTCAATTGGCACTCCTAATTCATCCGCAACAGCATCTCCTCAATCTACTAAAACTGCATAAAATAGCCAATTTGCCCAGATTGGGAGCTGGATTCCGTTTAACGAACCTGTCCATAAATAGCTGAGATTTAGGAATCTTTTTACTAGGCAAAATGCCGATTCAATTCGCCAGCGTCTTTGATATAAATCTGCTACTACATAGGGGGCAATATTTCTGGTTCTCGGACACTTGTCAGATAAGACCGCCAGGAAGTCTTGGAGCGAATCGGTACTAACGGGACTTAAACAGAAAATACGATAAAAATAGGTTATAATGCTTACATAGCAAGCATATAACGTTAAGAAATGACCCATGAAAGAGACAACCCCTGCCGCGATGCCCCCCTGCTTCGATAGATGGTGTCAAAGATTTGACGATATTTTTGGTCATCTTGCCCAAAAACGAGAGTTTAGGAACTATTTAGGGGGATTATTGGGAGAAAGTGAACGAAAAAACCTGTCGCAGATGGCAGAAAATGCCTTGGCGAGTAACTTACCACAAATTACATCATTTTTTAACAACAGCGCCTTGGTCATTCAATGAACTCAATCAACGTCGCCTAGACGTAATGAATCAGTGTAACTTGCGCCAAGATTAGTCGAGAATTTAGCCTGATAATAGATGATTCAGGTCACCGAAAAAGTGGTAATTTTACCGACGGTGTAGGCAGACAATACATCGGACAAATCGGAAAAACTGACAATGGGGTCGTAATAGTTACAAGTCATCTATATGATGGTAAAAAGAGCCTGCCATTAGATATTGAATTATATAAAAAAGCCGACTCATTACCAGAGGGAAAGGAGGATCCAGAATTTAAGAAAAAGCCAGAAATAGCCATAAATTTAATCGACAAAACCTTAGCGAGAGGCTATAAACCAGGAATAGTCTTGATGGATGCAGGGTATGGTAATAACACCAGTTTTTTACAAGAATTAGAAAACCGCAAATTAAAATATATCGGAGGAATCGCCAAGAATCGCAAAGTAATAATTCAAAAAACCGAAAATGAAACAGAGGAAATTCGAGTAGACAACTTAACAAAAGCCTTACCTGTAGGGGCTTTCACAAAAATTCAACTCAATCTAGAACGACCGAGAACAGTATGGGTAGCAATTAAAGAAGTCGAGTTATCAAAATGCACGGGTAAGAAAGTAATAGCCATCGTCATGAATGCAGATACTTTCGAGACCGCCACTGAAATAGATTATTTGATGAGTAATGTTGACTTATCAAAAGCGACAGAGGAGTGGATAGTAAAAACTTATTCACAAAGAAATTGGGTTGAAGTTTTCTATCGGGAAGCCAAGGGCTGGTTGGGGTTAAATGAATATCAAGTCAGAGATGAAATCAGCCTGAAAAGACATTTCATTATGGTGTTTTGTGCCTACAGTTTCATTCTCTGGCATACCTTAACAGGAGGATTAAGGCGCAAATGGGCAAACAAACCTTTAAACACTTTTAGTGATGCACTCGAAGCATTTCGGACAGCCATATCTTTTAGGTTTGTGAAATGGTTGAACCAAAATTGGGACGTATTCTCCGCTTATAAAGCCAGTTTAGGCTTTGTTTGGGCTTAAAATTTGTTTAAGTCCCGCTAATCTTATAGTCAAAGCTGGTGTTTTTTTTGGTGCCTGCACCTATGTTAATTATCTGGTCTTTGACATCATAAGTATTGGTTAATACCCGCTCTACCTGATAAGATGCACCTTTCTTGATTCGAGTAATAAATCCAATTTCTTGGTCGATTAGTTGTGACTATAAAGCGAAGTGATAGAAGCCTCTGTCCAATAACAGCAAGCTTTTCGGCTTAACTATTTTCAGTAAATCTTCCTCCCAATGGGTATCTGCTTGTTTGGGATTTGTCCCAAACCAAATTTCTTCGGGAAGATGAGTTACTAGGTCTATAATTACTCCCATTTTTGCGGCTAATTGACCAATTGGCACATCTGATCAACTTTGTAGCTTACGAAATAATGCTTCCAATGTTGAGCCGTCAGCTATCCAGATATTTTCCAAGTTTTTTAAGGCAAATTGTACGCTATCGGGTAACGGTCTCGATTTTCTCATCAACCATTCCCGACGAAAATGAGGCAGTAATTCTTTAAATACTTTTTCAAATAAAATTGCCGGAAAAGTTAAAAATCTTTGTGATCATGCTTGTTGACTAATTTCAGACGGCTCACACCATAAAAATCCTTCTCTATTTAATAATCTAGTTAATTCTATTACTCCTGCTACATTTCGCCATAAAAGACTTAATATTGCTGCCATCATTAATGGTAAGTAGGTCGGCGAAAAAAAACAAAACTATGTTAACATACATAAAGAAAGGTATAGCTCTAGTGAGGTAATTAATATATGGGCGCTCGATTAAGAGTATTTCTGACTCAAAAGCAAGACAAAACCCTATTTAATCTGAGAACGGCGCTCATTACCACAAAAAGTCAAAGATCGAGCCGAAGTAATCAGGTTAAACGCAAATGGCTGGTATGTTGAGAAAATAGCTACTCACTTTAACTGGGCTTCACAAACAGTGAGAGCAGTCTTAGGAATGAAAATTTAATAACTTTAGCGTTTGTTAAATAGTCGGCACTGCACGATAATTCCATTTAGGTAGATA
>NZ_JAUBRI010000160.1:0-3047 GCF_036701795.1 Microcoleus sp. N9_A1 | reverse complement strand
ATGTCTGTCAATAGCCTTCATAGCCTTGATTTAACCTCTCGACAATTAATCCACCCTGCCCAGCCCCCCTTAAAAAGGGGGGAGCCGGAGAAGTTTACACTATTGAAAACGAGCAAACTTCTGTTACTTCTGTTACTCCCCCCCTTGATCGAGGAGGGCTGAATCTTGCTCCCCCCGTTCTTAAGGAAGCGCTGAATCTTACTCCCCCCCTTCTTAAGGGGGGGTTGGGGGGGGATCTCCGCGCCGCCTTAGACGAACCGGGAAAAGAGCGAATCAAAGATTTAGCACGCAATCCCCTGCGGTTATTCCTGCTGTGTTTAACTTGGGAATTCGGACAGCAAAAATTACCGGATACTAAAGCCGAACTTTATGAGGTATTTGTCGCAGCGCTTTATGATTTCAAAAAACAAGCTTTCCCGACAACAGCAGCACAGAGAACAAACTTAAATGCTGCCTTGAGAAAGTTTGCACGGACAGCAATTGAAGCTGGATATAAATCGATATTGCCGGATTGGTTTGTGAGCAAACATCTGGAGCAACCGCATCCAGAGTTATTTGAAAAAGCAATTGACTTAGGTTGGCTGAATCGAGTCGGAGTTGATGCCGAAAACCCGCTGAAATCTGTTTATGCTTTCTATCATTCTTCTTTTCAGGAATATTTTGCAGCCTGCGAGATTGAGGATTGGCACTTTTTCTTGAATCATGTGCCGCAGAATCCGCAGCAGGGGATTTATCGGATTTTCGAGCGGCAGTGGAAAGAGGTGATGTTGCTGTGGATGGGGCGAAAGGATGTGGATAGGGAGGAGAAGGAAGCTTTTATTAAGGCGTTGGTGGAGTTTGAGCAGGGAACTGAACGTGAATTTTATGGTTATCGAGCTTATTTTCTAGCTGCTATATTAATTGATGAGTTTAAGGATTGTTCTTTGGCTGATGCGATCGTTGCTCAAATTGTGCAGTGGGGATTTGGTTATTTCAATATTGAAAAGCAGGAGTGGCAGACATTTTCATATCCAATTGCCGAAGCATCAAAAGCAATATTGCCAGAGAGTGATCGCACAATAGCGATCGCAGCTTTAACTAAATTAATCCGCACATCTGAGGCTGAAGATATCCGGTGGCAGGCAGCATATAGCTTAGAAGAAATAGGAAAAGGCAACCCAGATGCGATCGCCGCTTTAATTAATTTAATCCACACCTCTGAAAATGAATATATCCAGTTGCAGGCAGCAAATAGCTTATGGAAAATAGACGAAGGCAACCCAGAGGCTATCGCCTATTTAACTGAATTGATCCGCACACCTGAAAATGTAGATATCCGGCTGCAGGCAGCAGAATATTTAGGGAAAATAGATAAAAGCAATTCAGATGTAATCGCCACTTTAACTGAGTTAATCCGCACCTGTAAAAATGAGGATATCCGGTGGAAAGCAGCAGATACATTAGTGAGAATAGATCAAAAAAACCTAGATGCTATCGCCTATTTAACTGAATTTAGCCGCACACTTGAAAATGGAGATATCCGGTGTCTAGCAGTAGGAAGCTTAGGGGAAACAGGTAAAGAAGACCCAGAAAAGATCGCAACTTTGATTCAATTGTTCGGCACACCTGAAAATGAATTTATCTTGTGGCAAATAGCAGAACATTTTGGAAGAATAGACAAAAGCAACCCAGATGCGAGCGTCGCTTTAACTCAATTAAGCTTCAACTCAGATAAGGAATTTATCCAAGCTCTAGCAGCAGGAAACTTAGGGAGAATAGGAAAAGGCAACCCAGATATGATCGCCACTTTAACTGAGTTAATCCGCACCTCTGGGAATCTAAGTATCCGGTGGCAGGCAGCACATAGCTTAGGAAAAATAGATGAAGGCAACCCAGATGCGATCGCCACTTTAACTGAGTTAATCCGTACCTCTGGGAATCTAAATATCCGGAGACAGGCAGCCCATAGCTTAGGAAAAATAGACGAAGGCAACCCAGATGCGATCGCAGCTTTAACTGAGTTAATCCGCACCTCTGGGAATAAATATATCTTGGAGCAGACAGTAGATAGTTTAGTGGAAACAAGCAAAGGCAACCCAGATGCGATAGCCATTTTAACTGAGTTAATCTGTACCTCTGAAAAGGAAGATATCCTATCGCAAGCAGCACATACTTTCAATAAAATTTTGACAGAAACTCAGCAAATGGCAGGGGTTGTGACTGCCTTAAAAAATTGCCTATCCCATGAGACTTACGAAAATGACTTTGACAGATACAACAATTCCTACAAAGTCATCTGGCACTGTGCCCAAAATCTCCCTTACCCCACCTTCTATCACGCATGGCACAATCCACCCACCACACCCCATCCTGAAGTTCCCGATTGGCAAACTTTCCCCCAAGACATTGCCAGAGAAATCAATAATCAAGCCGAATTATCCAATCAAATCCAACTTTTGTGCATCGACAGCAAAAACTTCATCAACCCCGACAACCCCGCCGCCAAGATTTACACCGAAATGCTGAAACAAGGCTGTCCCAAAAGTGAGGATGCTACGAAAACAATGGCAGATTTACAAACTTATTGGGATTTGCTGCTGATGGATAGCGAGAAATCTTTCATCTTAGTATTCTACAACTCGCGGGGGGAAGAGGCGACTGGATTTAGCGAGATATTTGTCAACGATTTAAGCAAATTTGACGGCCACATTGCCATTGTTAGCGAGAATAACCCGGATTCGCTGACAGCTTTTTCACCCAGTCAATCGGATTTGATTGGAGCGATTGTGCGGTGGATTTGCCAAGTTGTATGGGAAAGTTGATCAATTTTGCTCATCTGATATAGTTGGATTTTAATACCATTTTTACAGAATTTTAGTACAAAATTTGTGTTGGTTTGTTTATATTGCAATACGGTTCACTTAAGACAGATCCCCCCTAACCCCCCTTAAAAAGGGGGGGGACAAGAATGCCCTCAAAGTCCCCCTTCTTAAGGCTACCGTGTACACACAAGTCCAGCTAGACTGGGTTTGAGAAGTTAGAAACAAAATAAATCATGGAAAATCCCA
>NZ_JAUBRI010000159.1:0-3363 GCF_036701795.1 Microcoleus sp. N9_A1 | reverse complement strand
AGTTTTTGAGCAACAGCTTGCCTTCTGCTAAAAGGCTGCTACTTTTAGCTGCACTGATTTTTTAGTCTAAACTACAGTTATTAAATGGGATCGAAAAATCAAAAATAAAGGCAATGCTATTTTATCCGGTTTAGCTGCGTAGCAGCTTATCAAGGCTTCTTTTGCCTCGTTCGATAGTTGCTTTAAGTCGGGGAGTTTTTCCATTCCTTTATCTATAGCAATCCTAAATCATTATCAAGAGTATGATACAATTATATGCAATACTTGATTGTGACAATAAAAATATGAATAACTTAAAACTGCCCCTCAAAGATATGGAAAATGAAATAACTCAATTAGAATCTTTCCTTAAAAGTGATATCGATGCAAGAGAACTTAAACGAGCAATAGCTGTAAGGATGGCTGTCGAAGGCAAGTTCTACCATGAGATTAGCAAAATTCTCGGTGTAAGTGAATTTTTTGTTGGTTATTGGAAAAAACAATTTCAAACCAAAGGAATCGAAGGAATCAAGCTAGGGCATAAAGGGTCACAAGGGTATTTAACAGCTCTACAAAATACTGAAGTAATCGAGTGGCTAAAGAATAAAGAATATTGGAGTTTAGATGAGCTAGTTACTTATTTAGATCGAGAGTTTGGTGTGATATATAAATCAAAACAGAGTTACTATGAACTTTTCAACCGGGCGAAAATTAGTTGGGAAAAAACTCAAAAAACCAATCCTAAATTTGAGATCGAACTGGTCAAAAAAAAGACGGAAGAAATTAACGATATTTTATTCAAAAACAATGCTGGCATAGAATCCGGGCAAATAATAGTATTATTTATAGATGAATGTCATCTACTTCATGGCGATCTGACTGGTTATGTTTGGGGTCAATCCAAAATCAGAATTGAAGTCCCAATTACCAATGAAAAAAATAGACAAACTTATTTTGGCGCCCTAAATTATCAAAGCAAAGAATTCCATGTTCAGAGCCATCCATCTGGTGATGGAAAATCGACATTTAAATTCATAAAATATTTACAAAATAAATATAAAAATCAAAAAATTATCTTAATTTGGGAGGGAGCTAGTTATCATAAATATGGCGAATTTAGAGATTTCTTATTAGAAGTAAATGGTGACAAAGAGCCTGATGATTGGTCAATTACTTGTATTTTATTTGCTCCAAATGCTCCCCAACAGAATCCCGTTGAAGATATTTGGTTACAAGCTAAAAATTTTTTAAGAAAGTATTGGTATTTATGTAGGTCTTTTAAGATTGTTAAATTTTTGTTTGAATTTTTTACTAACGAACATAAATTTGATTTCCCCAAAATACATAAATATACTTGCACGCAGAAAATTAATTAGGATTGTTATAGGTCTAGAAAATCATTTAGGATTGCTATAATGTCTTTCTCGTTTTCTTGTCAAGGGGGTTGAGCAATTACAATTAATTAATGGCGTTTCGTTCGCTCAATCCTGGGATCTTCTAAGTTAGAAAAATGGTCAGCAATGGTGATTTTAGGCTTTAGTTTCATAAGAACTAACTCTGCTTAAATGTTTCGTATGTAATCAATAATTATTCTCCAATATACCAGATTCTGCTAACATAAGATTTAGATGCGTTAGCCCTGTAATCGAACACAATTCATCAAACGTATCATTGACTTATCTCAGAGAATTGGTTTAAGAATCCGACTAATTTACTACCCGCCATATCGAGCGCAAGTATAATCCAATTGAACGCTGTTGGGCAGCACTTGAACACTATTGGAATGGTACTATTTTAAATTCAGTTGAAACAGCCGTAAACTGGACATCTAACATGACATGGAAAGGAATTAAGCCGATTGTAAACTTAATTGAGACAACTTATGAGAAAGGCGTAAAAGTCTTACCTCATGAGTTAAAACAGTATTTGCCCTCATGGCAACGTTCTGAAACTTTACCAAAATGGGATAAGCTGTCAAACATCTAAACTGCATTAACTAAGTTACCTTTGTTTTTGACTTTTCGGTTCCATTTCATAATTAATTCTCCTTCATTTAACAGTTTATGTAACAGTGACTCTAGTTTTTCAATGGATTCAAATAATCTATTTGCAACATATTCCTTGGCGGAATGCCACACTAATTCAACCAAGTTGTAGTCGGGGCTATACTTGGGTAAAAACTCTATGATTAGATTCGGCATTTCTGTCGCTATTTTCTGCAAAGTTTCGGCTTTTTTATGAAAACTAGCGTTGTCCAAAATGAGTACAAATTTACAGCCTTTATCTTTAAAGTCTTCCGCTAAATTTCCTTGCAATATCCACTCGGCTCTTAAATCTGCATAAAAATTTTTCAGCACTGCATAAAAATTAGCAGAATTTCCAGATGTCATAAAATCTACCCATCTTTTCTTGTCTGAATATCTCACTCCACCCATGACATTAATACGACCCTTTCTTCTGTCTCCTCTTTTCTTGCTTCGAGTCCCTTTTTTACAGGTAGTCCTGCATAGCAAGGAAAATGTGTTATAATTTTATTCTTTTAACCTACCTTGACTTTTAGCTTATGAACTCTCCCAAGTGCAACTCTGAATACATCTTGAAAAATGGTCGCAGTCGCTCCGGCAAACAAAATTTTAAATGTCGAGATTGTGGAAGACAATTTGTTATGAGTCCCAGACATCAACCGATTTCATCAGCAACAAAAAAGTTGATAGATCGACTTTTATTAGAAAAGATATCTCTGGCTGGGATTGTGAGGGCGACTGGGGTTTCGGAACGGTGGTTGCAATACTATGTTAATAAAAAATTAGGAGCTGTAAAAAGAGAAGTAGAAGTCAAGTCAAAAAAGAAAGGGAAGCTAACAATTCAATGTGATGAAATGTGGTCATTTGTAGGCAATAAGGATAATAAGCAGTGGATTTGGCTGGCAATTGATGCCTCAACTAAAGAAATTGTAGGAGTATATATTGGCAAAAGAGATCAAGCTGGAGCTCAAGGATTGTGGGATTCTTTACCACCAGTTTATCGTCAATGTGCCGTAAGTTATACAGACTTTTGGAGTGCCTACGGAACAGTTTTTCCTCAAAAAAGATACAAGGCAGTAGGAAAGGAGACTGGCCTGACAAACTATATAGAAAGATTTAATAATACGATGAGACAAAGAATATCTAGATTGGTGAGAAAAACTCTTTCATTCTCCAAAAAACTCTCCAATCATATTGGGGCTATTTGGTATTTTATTCATGAGTATAACGCCAGTTTATCTATCAATTAAAACCCTTAATTTTCCTTGCTATGCAGGACTACCTTTTTACACCAATTTTTCCTTCTAATTACTCTTAAACTAAATCCACTTTCGTCCCAAAACCATACCTGTAAAAGAGC
>NZ_JAUBRI010000158.1:0-3404 GCF_036701795.1 Microcoleus sp. N9_A1 | reverse complement strand
ACGCAAAGCTCAAAAAAAACAAACAACCGGAGTAACCAAGAATCGTAATGAACAATTTGAAAATCTTGCCAGAATTACCGCAGAGTATGAGTTGCAAGGAAATCCGATTGTTAGTATGGACACGAAAAAGAAGGAATTTATTGGAAATCTATATCGAGCAGGAAGTCTATATACTACGGAAGCTATTACGACATTTGACCATGATTTTTGGAGTTTGGCTGAAGGAAAAGTAGTACCTCATGGAATTTATGATCTGCAACATAACCGAGGATATTTAAACCTGGGAACCAGTAAAGACACGAGTGAATTTGCTTGTGAATCGATTAAATTATGGTGGGTCAATTACGGAAAATTTATCTATCCTCAAGCCGATTCAATTTTAATAAAATGCGATGGAGGTGGCAGTAATAATTCTAATCATCATATCTTTAAATCAGATTTACAAAAGTTAGTTGACGAGCTAGGAATAGAAATTAGAATCGCACACTATCCTCCCTATACATCGAAATATAATCCGATTGAACATCGTTTGTTTCCTCACGTAACCAGAGCCTGTCAAGGAGTAATTTTTACCAGTGTTGAGTTAGTGAAAAAACTCATGGCAAAAACTCATACTAAAACCGGGCTTTCTGTGGTAGTAAATGTGAGCGATAAAATTTATGAAACTGGTCGAAAAGTAGCTAAGGGATTTAAAGAAACAATGAAAATTATTTTTGATGAATATCTACCAAAATGGAATTATCGTGCAGTTCCGACTATTTAGCAGACGCTAAAGTTATTAAATTTTCATTCCTAAGTTCATAGCATTGAAAGAAACAACACTACCTTACAGCGAAGCATTACTGAAGAATTACTGTGACTTTTGGCGGTTGCCTTCTAGTTCTTCAATTTGAATGCCGATCGGATAGGACTCTTCATCGTATTCACGCCCGATATTGGTCAACTTCGGTTTGTCCAGTTTCACTCCCTGGAACGCCAGTAAACAAAGGACTGGTCAAAGCTGTTACGAGGGTCCAAGCTGTTGTGACGGTCAGAACGATGTGTTGTCTTTTTATGGAAATACCCAAAATGGTTTACTGGAACTGGAATAACTTATTTGAGCAAGCTGTTGATTTAAAGCCACAAATCGCCTACTTTAATCAGAGTTCGCTCGACTTCAAGTTTCTGTCGCAGAGAGCGGACATGGTATCGTCCGTGAACAGAAGGACTAGAACAAATCACCAGGTTTTCGGGCGAGTTATTAGATATGTCCTCGTCCAGGTGATGAACAACTTCACGCCCGTCTGAGCTTACGATTGATGCTTTGTTCTGCCACCACCCGATGCAGATACACTGTTTTATAGTTCATAGGTTTTCTCGTTGAAGTAAACGGGAAATACGGCTAGCACTTTGCTGAAATCGAAAGGTTCGACTTCGGTTTGCTGACGGATTTCTTCAAGCCAAACAACATCGAGGGCAAATATTCCAGCAATTCTGGATATCAGCCAGTCATACTCACTCGATCGCACATCGACTCGGTTATTTTCTATTTTTGAGAGCAGGCAGCGGTCGATCGTCTGAAAATTGTCTGACGGCATAATCAGCAATTTACACAAGTCTGTCTGGCTAAAACCGTGCTGTTGTCGAGCATTTTTAATGGTTTTGCCTAGCGTTATCTTGCTCTTGTCGTACATGATAAGAGTTCTGGGAGCGACCCAGATATGCGCTTTTAAAGTGTTAGATGCCCAAATTGTTCATTTGCTAATTTGAGGATTTTCTCAATTAGTTGATCTCTTTGTGCCTCAAATTCTGCATGAGGCAGTTTGGTTAGCCGATGTACTTCGGAACGTGACCATCGGCTCTCAGAGTCATATCCTTGATCGCCACTCATTACTACAATCTCAATTGATGTAGTTTTTGGCCATTTGGTAATTTGCAGATGATACTCGCTCCAATCATCGGAAAAATAGCTGATGGATACTCTCACTAGACAAATATTAGTGATGAGAGGAAAGCAGCCAGCATATAAACTACTTTCCTCTTTGTGCTAGAACAAACTTACCTGTTGTCCCTCAAAACCTTTAAAGCGAAGCATTTTAGGCTTTGCTTCTGGCTCGGGTTTTAACTTGGGCTGGCTGATTTTTTGGCTGATAATTTCACCGAAACTGTAAGCATAGCCGTCAGATTTATGTAAATGACGACAATACTTGTAACTAATTCCTTGAATAGTATCGGTATTGGTTTTGATATTGAAACTACCAGTTTTCCGAACAGCAACTCTGCCAATATAAGTGCCGATTTTCTTTCCTTTGGTAACTACAGCCTTAACAATATCCCCAGTTTGGAAACCAAAAAACGCTTTCTGCCTGAGTTTTGGAGAAGTGCGAGGAAAACCATATTTGTCAGGTTTAGTCATTTGTCGATCGCCTCGCCCCATTGCTTTGATTATCAACGGTTGATAACCTGTAATATTTAGGCTATTTGGCGTAGAAGTTCCAACACAAGCAGCATCTGTCCAATGACTTTTAGTGATGTTCAGACGCTGACGGTTGTATTTAGTCAATCCACCAGAGCCTAACTCAATAGGTAAATTGCTGGACTCAAGAACCTGCTTTAACTTCCATCGAGTAGCATTAACAGCAGCAGCATCGGCTAAAGGTTGCTTCCGCTGTTTGTTAAGCTTGAGAAGAAGGTGAGGACGATCGCTCAAAAATTCAGCAGGTAGTTTATTGCTCTTAGCTTCATTGCAGCCCACACATGACAAAACCAAGTTGCTGACTCGATCGCTACCACCTTTTGATTTCGGATGAAAATGGTCTAAGTTAAAAGGCTTATCTGTTGCTTGGCAATACACACAGGTATGCTTGAATTTTTCCAACAGATATTGCCTGATTTCATAGCCCAATAACTCACCGCGTTGATATTCTGTCCCAGTAATCTCAGGGTTCATCATTTTCTGGATATCAAATTTAACTAATTCCTGACTAATTGCAGAAACTGGGGCAAGTTTACAGAGACGGCTCACCCATGTCTGAATGTTCAGAACACGGGACATGAGACTTGGTGGGAGCCAGCCTTTTTGACGACGACGATTAAGAAATCTTGGCGAACGATATCGGGTCTTACGGTGACGACGGCTTCGGCGTTGCTGTCTTCTGCTGGTTAAAGCCTCTCTGATGGCAAAGCCACGATGCTCTAGTTCAGCAGCCCAAACGATGTTCGTGTCTGACACCAGAGCTAAACCAGTAAATTTTGCACCGGGGTCAATCTTAATTCTTAATGGTTTTGGTCGCTCGATCGACTTTTGCTTCAAGTCGGGTAAGAGGGCATACGTCGCCGTATCCCCCTGTCGGGTAAGGTTCGAGCGTCGCCGCTCTCCCCTCCCCTGAGAACGCAGCATGAGAGTTTCCAACTCACTGCGCTCA
>NZ_JAUBRI010000157.1:0-3567 GCF_036701795.1 Microcoleus sp. N9_A1 | reverse complement strand
AGGATGGGATTTTCCATGATTTATTTTGTTTCTAACTTCTCAAACCCAGTCTAGCTGGACTTGTGTGTACACGGTAGGAGCTCAGAGGGGTTGAAGAGGAAGAGCGATCGAACTTTATGGTTTATGTTGTGTACGATCGCACATTTTGTATTTCTCGTTTGTTGCCGAGGCCAGATCCCCCTAAATCCCCCTTAAGAAGCTATGCTTTATAAACATCTTTCTTAACAAGAAATTTGACAAAAGTAACTACTTGTGTAGGAGCCATTGGGGATCTCGCTTCTGATTGAATGGCAATTATCCTGCAAAAAATGTTCATTGATATCTGCCTCTTGTAATGAGTTTGCTCAAGGGATCTGGGGGTTTTTCCCGATGGCACATTTTGGACAAACAGCAATCTAATGTTTTTCTGCCCTTGGCGGCGGTTTACCAAAATTATCACTTAGATCATCAACATAATTTGTCATAACAGCTATTTTAAACCTCTAAACATACCGATTCAAGTTGTTTTCAGTTGATTAAATAGCAGCCAACCCATCGTAATATCATCCAATCTTCTCAATCCACGCCACAAAGTCTTAACTCCTGGAACACCATCATGTTTCCGTCCCAAAAAACCTCCCAATTTAGCAATCCAACCAACCGCTTCTCCTAAAGTCGGTGGGTAAGAATGAGAATAAATTTTGTGATGAATTGTTGCATAAAGAGCCTGCCATTCTGGAGGCTCTAACAGAATTTCACAACTGGAATCGGTCGCGAGCCGAGCTTCATAAGTAATGTAAAGCAAACAGCTACAATAGAATAAGTAGCTAAAGCCATTTCTAACCTTTTTGCTGTTTCTAATTGTAGCTTCTCAATGCCACAACCACTTTTTAATACATAATGATAACGCTCAATCAACCACCGATAACTATACCATCTAACATAAGTAGTCACATCCTCAATACAAGTAATAGGTAAAGTGGTCACTAGCCACCACTCAACTGCTGACGATTCAGAAGGTGGCTCGGATTCTCTGACCAAAATAACTTGCAGTTTAATCGGACTTAATTTCTCTTGTTTAGCACGATTTTGAGGGGGTTGAATAGTTAAGGTTTTATACCGAATAGTTAAAGTCGCCAGTCGAAATGGTCGAGTCGGGTTGCGCTTCAATTCCACAGTCATTGTAACTTGCGGTTCGACCAATTCCATCTCTTCTTTAATATGGTTCGATGAAGACTCTAAACATCTGTTTTGAGTAGCTCGAATCAAAAAATCTGCTTTCTCACGGTTCGCAGATGCAAACAAGTCATAAAAGTCAGCTTCTCTATCGGCAATTGTGACTACTTGTTGCGAATTCGGGATGATAGATGACGTGTTTTTTAAAGCATCAAGCCATCTTTGACTTTCTTTTTCTTCTGTTGGTTTTTGAGAACGTAGATCCGCTTTACCTAAAAATTTTGGCTCTCTAGCCCAGACATATTGGTCGATCATGCCTAATGGTAGCCCCTCTGTTGTTGCTGCCAAAGTTGAATGTACTTTCAATCCATGAGCATATTTATTATCAAGATATCCGACTCCTTTGACTGCTTCATGCGTAGTATAATTTAATTCGGTTGTATCCTGTATTGCCAAGATAATTTGATGATTTTTAATTCTTGAAAGCGTCGCATCTACGTGTCCTTTCCTAAGCTGAGCTGGTTTTATATATGGTGAATCCCAGAAATCGTAAGTAGCCTTAGTTTCTGCCCATGTTCCACTAGCTTCAGGTACACTGGATGTTGGTTTGTTACTCAAGTTAGAAACAATTTTCATGAATCTATTTGTTCTTCTTGCGTCTCCCAATTGAGTTTTTTCTAATTCTTGTCTTACCCATTGATTGATCATTTTAACCTCATTCCTGGGCGAGCGCCCAATCGTTCAACAGCACAGATGTTAATTTTTGTCAACTTTCTTGTTAAGAAAGATGTTTATAAAGCATAGCTTAAGAAGGGGGGAGCAAGAGTGTCCCCTTCTCCTGTCGCCTCGGTTGAGATAGCGCTAGCAAGAGTGTCCCCTTCTTCTCTTGTCCCCCCCCCTTAAGAAGGCTACCGTGTACACACAAGTCCAGCTAGACTGGGTTTGAGAAGTTAGAAACAAAATAAATCATGGAAAATCCCATCCTAATTCATGCAAAACAAATCGGAAGAACAGGCTTTGGAGACAGTCCCACAGAATGAATGATCCTATAATAACAGAAAGATAACTTCAGTGTGCAGCCTATCTTATGTCTCTAAAATCTATCATGAAACTGACTGAGTACGCCAAATCTCTTTACATCAAAACAGCTAAAAAACTCAAAGGGACTGACAGACGACAATTCATGGCATTCGTAGTCAAAGGTTTGGGAATAGGTGGACAAACCTTGGCAGAACGGGAGTTGGGATGGAATAGACGCACCATCCGTAAAGGGATGCAAGAGTTGAAAAGTGGTCAGCCAATTATTGATGGGTTCCACCGTAGTGGGCGGCAACGGGTTGAAACAAAATTACCCAACTTCTTGAAGGATATTAAATCGTTAGTAGACCCACAAAGTCAAATTGACCCTAGCTTTAAAAGTACAGGATTATATACACGAATCACCGCCAGTGAAGTCCGTCGTCAACTAATAGAACAATTTGGTTATAGTGATGAAGAACTACCTTCAGTAGAAACAATTCGACGAAGATTGAATGATTTGGGTTAGAGCTTAAAACGAGTTCTTAAAACTAAACCCATCAAGAAAATCCCCGAAACTGAAGCCATTTTTAAACAGGTAACACAAATTAATACAGAAGCTGACCATGACCCTAATACTCTCCGAATCTCCATTGATGCTAAGGCGGCAGTCAAAGTTGGAGAATTTGATCGAGGTGGTAAAACTCGGATGCCAACTATTGCACTAGATCACGATTTTGCGACTGAATCAACTGTGATTCCCTATGGCATTTTTCTGCCTGAGTACAACGAGTTATTTTTATTCTTCGTTACTTCTAAACTAACGGCTGATTGTATAGTTGACTTACTTGAAAATTGGTGGCAAACGGTCAAACACCGTTTTAGTCACATTCAAAAATTGGTCATCAATCAGGATAATGGACCAGAAAATAATTCTCGTCGCACTCAGTTTAGGAAACGGATTCTGGATTTCGCCACATCATCTTAACTGACGTTACAACTGGCTTATTATCCGCCATATCATAGTAAATATAACCCGATAGAACGTTGTTTTGGTTGGTGGGAAAATCATTGGAATGGTAGTTTACTGGATACTGTTGAGACTGTAGTAAATTTCGCCAAAACTCTCACATTTAAGGATAAAAATCCAGTAGTGACATTGGTAGAAACAATTTACTCCACAGGAGTTACACTCAACAAGTTAGCTATGGCAGAAATTGAAACCCAGATTAATCGCCTCCCCAATCTTCAAAAATGGTTTGTGGAAATTTTCGCTAAACCCACATAGCTGTTGGATCATTTTTTTTGTGGAGGCCTCGGAGATCCAAGGTTGGTAAAAAGGGGGCGGCATTGTATGAGTCAATGAAACAACACCAGACAGTGATAATTCGGCAG
>NZ_JAUBRI010000156.1:0-3581 GCF_036701795.1 Microcoleus sp. N9_A1 | reverse complement strand
ACCCACTCACAAAAGCGTTCCCAGACGTTGGCGCTTTCGCGCTGCTGTAAGGTTGTTGTCATTTGTTTATGATTGCTGTATTTGGTTTTCAATGTTCGTGACGGCTTTGTGTTCCGCCATGTAAATAAACATAAAGCATATTCTAAGGTTTGTAAAGTATTTTAACAACAGATTAACTAATGAGAGGTATAAGCTTAACTGATCAATATGCAGAAAACTTGATAAATAGGTAAGAATGCACAAAAAAGTAGGTAAAGCCTGGAAGCGCGTCGCCTTCAGGCATGGAAATATTAAGATACAGACTTTTGCTGGCTAGGTATCATAATGAGAGCCCAATAGGGAACTTCAGCGGGATCGACATCTACGATCGCCCGAATTCGCTGATTAGGCATAGTTGCGCGTTCTATATACAGTGCTCGATCGAACTGTCCCAACTCAATCAGTACGTCCCGGACTTTCGCAAAATGTCGCCCCAGTTTAATAATCACAGCAGCATCAACAACCGCCAGTCGATCGCGCAAAACCTCAGCCTCCAGCGTCGCAGGCATAATACTTAACACATCGTTACGATAAGTCAGTGGCACTCCCAACGCAGCCGCACTCGCCATTGTCGAAGAAATTCCCGGCACAACTTCAGTGGTAAATCTCGCCGACAAGCGGTTGAATAGATACATAAACGAGCCGTAGAGAAAAGGTTCGCCCTCACACAGCACCGCCACATCCTGTCCCTCGCTCAGATGTGCGGCAATTTTCTCGGCAGCAATATCATAATAAGGTTGAGATGATCGCGTCGGACTAAAAGGCAGCGGCATCGGAATCTCAATTTGCTCCGGGCGCAGATAATCAGCGACGATCGCCCGCGCCAGCACCTTACCATTTTCCATCGCCGGATAGGCAATCACGGGCACCGATTGCAAAATCCGATAAGCTTTCAATGTGATCAATTCTGGATCGCCAGGGCCAATACCCAAACCGTACAATTTACCAGTAGCCTTAGTCATAATTCATCCTTTTTCGCTAACGCATTCACGGCCGCCGTTGCCATTGCACTGCCACCGCGCCGCCCGTGCAACGTAATAAATGGCACTCCCCGACTGTTGGCCGCCAGTTCGGCTTTGGATTCGGCGGCCCCCACAAATCCTACCGGGAAACCCAGAATTAAAGCCGGTTTGGGTGCTCCGGCATCCAGCATTTCCAGCAGTCGGAACAAAGCAGTCGGGGCATTGCCAATTGCCACAACCGCACCCTGCAAGTTGTCCAGCCATAAATCAAGGGCCGCGGCCGATCGAGTATTTCCGATTTGCCGCGCCAACTCCGGGATTTCGGAATGCCAGAGGGTGCAAATCACTGGATTGTCAGCGGGAAGGCGTTTGCGAGTGATGCCTTCGGCCACCATCCGGGCATCGCACAGGATGGGCGCACCTGCTGAGAGGGCTTGGCGTCCGCAGGTTGCTGCACCGGGGGAAGCTGCTAAATCTGTAACAATATCGGTCATGCCACAACTGTGAATTAGTCGCACTGCGACGGATTCTAAATCTGGCGGCAAGCTTGACAAATCTGCTTCGGCTCGAATTGTGGCGAAGGATTTGGTGTAGATTTCTGTTCCGTCTCGAATGTAGTCAATCATTGTTTAAAACTGCTATGGGAAGTTTGTTTGATTTGTGAAATAGATTTTTTGAATGAACCGCGAAGGAATAAATCTCAAGAGAGATAGAAAGAGAAATGCTTAAAATTTGTCTGTTTTTATGGGATATTTCTTCACTTTCAATTCCAATTTTCGCTGCTCAACAACTCCTGCAATTGGTCGAACGCCTGCCGGTCAACAAACTCACCAAATGACTCCACAGACTCTCGAAACCGCTGATACACCCGCAACATTCGCTCGATCACATCTGGCATCTCGATCGCACTCACCGCCTGAAAAATTGGTCGTCCGAAGGGCAAATCTTTTCTACCCGCATGAATGTTGTAACCTTCGATCGTCTCGTCTCCTTGCTCAATCTGAATTCCCACCAGCGTGATATCAAGTGGCTGATGCTGGGCGCAGGACTTTTCGCAACCGCTGAAATGAATGTTAATCGGCAGGTCGATCGTCAATTTTTGCGCTAAATCCCTCGCCATTGCTAGGGCGTGACTTTGAGTATCTGTCGCCGCCGACGCACAGCCGCTGCTGCCGGCACAAGCCACCAAGCACGAATCTAGGCGAGTCGCCGACGAGTGCAATCCCAAATCGGCGATTTGCTGTTTTATCTCAAAAAGCTGGGAGTTGGGGATATCAGAAATCAACAGATTTTGCCACGGCGTAAGTCTCAGGGTACCGCTGGCTAGATTTTGGGCTAAATTTGCCAAATTCCGCAGTTGCTTTGATTCTAGCCTACCGAGAGGCAGCGCAATTCCCATGTAGGAGAAATCCGGCTGTCGCTGAGGGTGGATGCCGAGATGTCGGGATTGTTCGATCGCCCTTGCAGATGAGTCGATCGAGCGGGCGGGCAAGATGCCCACCCCACAAGGAATTTCACTCTTCGCTTCACAGGCATCTTGCCTGTTTTTGGGAAAGGTGCAAGATGTGTATTGCAATACAAACGGCAAATTCTGCTGTACCCGTTCTAGATAACTTTCAACACCCCAATCTGCCAGCAGGTGACGCAAACGCGGTTTTTTGCCATCAATTCGAGGCTGATTTTTTGTGTATTCAAGATACGCTCTAGTCAGGGCGGCTAAGACTGAAATACATTGCGATTGTTGGATTAAAATCCCTGTATCGCTGTTTAAATGCAGCCGAAAAACGATTTCTGATTGGGTTGAACGCCCTTCAGCAGCTAATAAAATATCGTTGCGTAAATCGCCGATAGAAACCGATTCCCCGCCGTCGAAGCCAATACTGAACTTAGGCGAAAGTTCCGACAATTCGGGATGCGTTTGCAGGTAATCATCCCAAGCTTTGACTAGCGGGCGAGTATCCAGTAACTGCTGGCGATCGATCCCGGCTGTCGGACTTGCCATAATATTGCGAATTGGGTCAACTTCAACGCGGCGAGACGCTATCCCCAATTCCTGCAAGCGGTTCCAGATTTCCGGGGCAATTTCCGAGTTCACTTCTCGGATTTGCAAATTTGCCCGATTCGTCACTTGCAAACAGCCGGTACTGTATTGATCGGCCAAATCGGCGATCGTCCGACACTGCTGCGCGTTTAAAATTCCCCCCGGAATCCGCATTCTCGATAAAACTCCGTCTCGGGCTTGGGAACCGTAAAATAAACCCGGACAAGTCGGCAAATCAGTCAAAGCTAACAAATAATCTCCTCCCCGTGCTACGCAGGGAATCCAAAAGTAAACGCCCACAAAGCGCCCCCGAAATCGGCATTCTGACTTTTACAGTTGCGGCACAGCGCCGGAATAGCACCGGACTTTCCCGCTTTCAGGTTTTAGAAAGGTATCACGAGCTGACCCACAGAAAGCAAAAGCCTTAACTTTCTTAACAAAACACCTGGCGATGGCGTCGGACCCCGCAAGCTACGGGCATCTCTCTGGTTTCATCAGCTTTCCTGATGACTTCTATCAGTTTAACTGTCGCTCAACCC
>NZ_JAUBRI010000155.1:0-3756 GCF_036701795.1 Microcoleus sp. N9_A1 | reverse complement strand
TGTCGCTCATTTTTCTGTGTAAAAAAAGGTCTCTTATGTTCTTTTACCACATAATGTTACTATTTTGGAGATGTCTACTGCTAATTTATCTTGCAATATCTCGTTGCACTTGTCCCACAGTTTGGTTAATTCTACAGGAGAACTCGACTCTGTTTCTGGGGGTTTGCAGAGGTGATAGGCAAATAGATAGACGTTGGGGGCATAGATTTTGCTATTTTGAGTCATTGCCTTTATCTAATTTCTGTGCATCGAGTTGTCGAAGTTTTTCGCAAGCTTCTTCAATGGCTTGACGCAGAGTTTGAGTAGTATTGGTTAACATCTGTTGTGTAGTTGGGGTGAGTTCGCCCGCATCGTCGAAATCTTTCCGCGCTTGTTCTCTTAATATATCTCCCAATCCATTATGGGCGCACCACTTGCTGATAGTCATAGCAATCGGGAATAATTCATCATCGGCTGATTCAGCTATTTCTGTATCTAGTTTGGGTAAATCTTGCCATGCTGTCGGCATGAAAATGCTGGGATTTTCGTGTAGCCATTTCAGAAAGATAAGGATCACTTTTTCGGGTTCCATAAAACCGTTCTCCGTTAATAAAATACAGGTTCGCAGTCAGGACTTTAGTCCTTATTCCTGGTTCGCAGTGAGGACTTTAATTCCCAAACTGTGTCAAAATCACCGTTTTGCTCGCAGTCCGCCAGGGGTTAAAACCCCTGTCTAATAGCGAAAGTCCTCTGAAGAGGACTGATGAGTTCTTCAGTCCTCTTCAGAGGACTTCAGCTTTGAGGCAGGGGTTTTAACCCCTGTCGGTCTTTGAGGTTAATTTGTGTTTCCACTTAATATCCAGTAGCACAGAATGCCGCCCAATACTTGGGATGGCTAAACGGCTGTTCCTCTGGGTATAATACTAACCACAGTTCCACACTTTGCCGCGATTTTTTATCTAAATTTAAGGATTTAACCCAAACTTCAAAATCCTCGCGGCTGACTGCGCGCATCCAGTTTTGGGCGCAGTTCAAAGCGACTGCTACTGAAACTTCAGGTTGCAATTCCTGATAAAATTTTATCATTAAAATCGCCGTCCCAAAATCATCGACCGACCACAATGTACTCACAACATTCATACTCCCAGCATACAAGAAGCCGCTGGGTAAACCAATGTATTCATCAGTCATTTCTGTTGAGCTGGTTAACCCAGTTTCGCAGGCGGAGAGTGTCACGAGGTTGCACCTACTTAACTCTAAATCGGCAAAGATTTCTCGCAAGGTTAGGCATTTTTCCGGGTTGGCTTTTCGCCCGCTTCGCATTGTGACATAGCGGGGAGTTTCGGGCGATTCGGGCGGGCACGGGGGCACCGCCCCTACGGTTGATTCGATGGAATCGGCTAGGGCTAGAAGGGACAGCAGCGGATAGTCAAAGTTAAAGACTCCGTGGCCGGAAAAGTGGATGTAACTGGCATTAGAGAGATTTTTGAGGTTTTCGTTAAAGGCGATTTTTGTGGCTTGTTGTTTGATTAATATGTCATGGGGATTGAATCTTTGTTTAATAATTTATACTTCCATGTCGGCGTTTGATAAATCTTCGGTGGGATTCTGAATCGCAAATAATGGTTGCAATTCGGGGGCGGGAGATGTGCGGGTTTTGCTGCGGTTTTGTACGAGTTGCAGCAGTTGCAAGCTGGGGGCGTATTTCACGCCGTCGGGGAAGCAGTCTAGGAGGTTTCCGCGAAAATTCGTTTGTTGAGTAAACCGGGTTTGCGATGTGAATGGTAGGGCGTGGAGGGGGAATAAGTGCAGGTAGCGGTGAGGTACTAATATTAGTTGGCGGCAATCATTGGGGATTTTGGCGACTATCTCGTTTAGCCGCAAGATTTCGGAGAGTTTTTGGAGTTTGTCGGATAAGGTTTGTTGCCAGATTTTTTGTTTGGCTTTGTCGCGGTATTCGTTGAGATAGTCGTTTTTCCAGGTTTCTAATTCGGCTAATTCGGCGACGGTGATTGGTACTAAGTCTATTTTGTTGTGGGTGATGATGAAGGCTGATCCTCCCCAGTCGAGGGCGGGCACGGGGGCACCGCCCCTACGAAGGGGGGATTTGAAGTTGCCGATGTACCATTCTACAATTGCTGTTTTTGTGTCTAATGTTTTCTGGAATTCGGCGATGTTTATGGGTTTGACTGCTTGGGTTAGGGTGAATTCGGGTTCGCGCTGTTTTATCTGTTGCAGCAATTGTTCTAATTGCTGCAATGCTGTTGCTAAGTTGTCTGTTTGTTGTTGCAGTGATTCGGGGCTTAGATTGCGGATTTGAGTTGCGCGTTGTGTACCGGAGTCTTCGGGAACCCCCCCCGCCCCCCCTTTGCTAAGGGGGGGAGAAAGAGTGGGAGAGGATGTTTCTGTTTCTAGGAATTGTTGGGAGGCGGCGATTTGGCGGCGCAAGTCTCTCAGTTGCGGTTTTTCGGTTTCGGTGGCGGTTTTGGGATAGATTTCGCTGTTGGTGAAGAGTTCGACTAGGTAGCGGGATTTGCTGCGTTCTACGGTTTGGACGGCTTTGTGATATTGTTTATGGTTGATGCAGGATTGCATCATTTTTTCGTAGATATCGAGGTTTTCTTCGATGATTTCTCGTTTGCGGTTGTCGGATGTTATCCACTCGCGGCTTTGTTCGACTGCTTCGATGGCTTTTTCGTAGCCGAATATGGCTGTTTCCCACAAACTTTCTCTCAATCCTAAATCGCCTAGATTTCTGCCTGTTTCCAAACAGTCAATTGGCAAAGTTGTGGGAGTGCGAACTTGTAAAGCTGCTTCCCAAAGTCGGATTGCCCTTGCTATATTCTTATTCTTATTTACTTTGAGTCTATTTCTGTAGGCATTTACTAAATTATTTTTAGTAACCGCCAAATCTTGCGTAAAAGCTTTGCGGGTGCAAACTTCTAAAACAGCTTCATAAAGTACGATCGCTCTTCCGATATTCTCACCCCGTTCTTTCTTGATTCTGTCACTGTAAGCAGCAGCCAAATTATTTTGAGTATCAGCCCAATATTGGGGAAAAGCATCGCGGGTAATAACTTGTAAAGCAGCTTCATAAAATGCGATCGCCTTTTCGATATTCTCACCCCGTTCTCCTTTGATTCTCCTATAGTAAGCAATTGCTATATTATTTTGAAATATTGCCCAATTTTCTGGGTAAGCTGCGCGGGTAAAAATAGTTAATCCTATATCCAGACAAGCAATCGCAACCTCTATGTTGCTTGCCCGACTGCCTTGCTGAAAACTTGAAAATGTTATATCTAAATTGGATAAAATATTAGCAAGATTGTCTGCTTGGTCTGCATCCAAGTTTTCCAGAATTTGAGTTGCCCACTCTCGCAGATATCGGGCAAAATCATCGTCTAATAATTCGAGATTGGCTTGCAGGATGGCGGTTTGTTCGTCGGTGTCCCAGCAGGTGAGGAGAGATTCAATCAGGGTGAGATAGGCTTGCCGACGTGGTTGGTTCATTTTTTGCTACCCATGTTTGTTGAATTTTACATTTTTTGTGGGGGGAAATCAAGGGAGTTTTTAACCGCAGATGTTGGCGGATGGACGGGGATGGACGCAGATGTAAGGGCCAAAATATGCGGTAGCAGCCTGCGGAGATTCTGGCAGACGGAAGCGATCAAATTGAGGATTAAGCCTCGATCCCCCCTAGCCCCCCTTTTTAAGCTATGCTTTATAAACATCTTTCTTAACAATAAATTTGACAAAAATTAGCATCTGTGCTATTCA
>NZ_JAUBRI010000154.1:0-3854 GCF_036701795.1 Microcoleus sp. N9_A1 | reverse complement strand
ATAGTCTACCCGGACAGGGCAGACTTGATTACCTCTTCTATTCTACATTCCCCCCTGACAATTAATCCACCCTGCTTATTAAGGGGGGCTAGGGGGGATCGAGATATGTGCAGCCTCATACAAAATTGGTATTAGATAAAACCGATCGCCCTTTCCTTCATCTGCGTCCATCCGCGTTTATCCGCCTGCATCTGCGGTTGCTAAAAAGCAATCGCCCCAAAAAGAGCGATCGCCCTCCCAAACAAATTATCCTTCATCCTCCGACTTTACAGGAGGACGCCCAGAAATCACCATAAATCCAACAGATTCGAGAGTCATGTGCGGGCGGCGAATCCCAGCTAAAACCGCTTGACTCAACAAACTTTCGGTATTGATTTCCTCAGCCAAAACCGATTCTAAAGCTTGTTCCGATTTAGAAAGTCGGTTCAAGCGCAATTGCAATTGATTCACCCGGTTTTCGAGTTGGATTGCAGCAGTGACAGCAGATCGATCGCACATTTCCACAAAAGCCGATCGCCCGCGCAGCAATTCCTCCGATATCACCCGCCCCTTTTGACAAAAATCATCCCATTCTAGCGGATCGACAAAACTGTCAATCAGCGAGGTGCGATTTTTCGACAAGTTGTAATCCCGATTCGGCCCGCCTTTCCCCTTATAACCCCGCTGCAAAACCGCTAGAATTTCCGCATCTTCCACCAGAGACATTTCTGCGCTGCGAGCATCTACAAACACAGTTTCAAAAATTGGGAGAAACAGAGCATCAGCGCGCCGCTGCAAAGCTTTCAAGTTGTAATTTTCGATATTTTGTGCTTGCAAAACTTGCTCAGCAGGCTGCACATCAGTCTGGATTGAATAATTAAACTGAAAGCCGAACCACTCCTTCCCAGGCGCAGCATCCCAGCTTTCATCATGCCGCCACATGGCAAAAGCTTGACCGCGATCGTCCCAGCGAATATAAGAGCCAAGTGCATCGATCAATCCCTCACCAATTCGGTAAAGAGCGACATCAGCATTCTGATAAGCAATCCGGCGATTGTAACTGCCATATTGCTGGCAATAAGGAATCAATCTGGTTCTCAAATCGTTTGAGGGAATCAAAGTTTTTTGAGTAGGTTGATAGCGCAGCAACCCCGATATACTCGGATGTTCGATTTGTTTGAAGTGAAGAGCTTGACACAACCAACCTTCAGTAGCCCGCTGCATTTCTTTATGCTTAGCGTCGCAGTTGTCGAGAGATTCAAAATACTGAGATGCACTGTCATCAAGAGTATCAATTTCATCGAGAACGTACTGTTCATCAATTTTGATTTTCTCTTGTTCGATTTCAGTTTTAATCGCTTCAATTTCGCTGGATAAGCCCTTGCCTCCCTCGGCAAACAACTTTTCTTCAAGTTTGAGAAGTTTTTCCTCAGCATAAAACTGAAGGCTGGCAATAGATTTGTTGAAGATATCAAACCCATCTTTTAAAACTTGAAACCAAGCTTCGTGGGGACTCTCTGGCAAATCCGGGCCTGCAAACAAACAAAATTGCACTCCCATTTTGCTACCAATGCGATCGACTCTGCCGAGTCTTTGTTCTAACTGATGGGGAAACCACGGCAAATCGAAGTGAATTAACCAATCTGTCAATTGCAGATTTACCCCTGCTTCTGCCGATCGATCGCACACTAAGATAAAACAATGCGGTTCAGTCTTAAACCGCTTGAGACTAGCCTCAACCTCATCCGCCGATTTGCTCGTGTCATGGCTGGCGATCGCCTTTTTACCAAAGATTTTAGCTAAATTTTCCGCAATTTCTTGACAAGTTGCCGTAAAACTGGTTAAAATCGCAATTTTCGGGAAACGCTCGCCCGGAATCGGCCGTTTAATTTGCTGTTGAATTCTCGACAGCAAATCGCGAGGATTGCTGTGATACTCGCGGGGAACCTTCAAAGCAACTGCCAAAAATCGGAGAATGGCGATTCGTAACAAACTCAGTCGATCTAGCCCTTCCTGGGGTTTTTCCACCGTATTGAGCAAGGTTTCCAGCATTTCCCTTTCTTCGGGAAACAGCGCAGTTTTGGTCAAAATTGCCGTGTCATTTTGTCCAAATTCGCGATCGAGTTCAGGAGTCGATTTTTTCTGCAAACGAGCTTTGACAACCCGTTCTAAAACATTCAGCCAAGTACCAGAAGCGCGGAAAAACAGCAGAAAAATTCTCTGATATTCGCTCGACTTGGGAGCAACTGTGCGCCATTTATCGAGTACGGTTTGAATTTCCGACCACTGTTCATCATTCAGATCGTACTCTGTTTTGGGGACAGCATCTCGGTCGAAAATCACATCTTCAACCGCATCCCGGCGGTTGCGAAGAATGCGGCGGTGCAGGCGGTAGGTATCTCTAACGTGAGTGCGAATAGTTCGGACAAGCCGAGCCTGTTCTGCGGTTTCTTGAGTTTTCAAACAACTTTCTAACTCTGTTGCTAATCCGATTAAATAATCATCTTTCGCAAAAATAGTGCGAAGTTGAGCGAGTTTTGTTTGCAAAACAGCAGGCTTGGCATTTTCTCGGAAATCCAGCAAAGCGCGACCGATTTCTTGACGGTTTTGCACCTGTTGTTTGAAGCTTTCCAGGTCGTCAAGACGGTAAGTTGTCGGATCTAGTAAGTGCAGCATCGTTAGAAAATCTTGCTCGCGACCAAGAACTGGCGTTGCAGATAATAACAATACATTTTTACTTTTTTGAGCTAGTTTCTGACAGAGTTCAAACGACTGCTGCTGAGCGCGATCGCTAGAATTTGCCATTGCCGCCACATCCTGCGCTTCATCCACAATCAGAAAATCCAGGTTAGCGTTGCGGCTAATTTGATTGATTTCGCTAACAGCAACAAGCTGCACTCGGTCAGCAAAATGAGACAAATAGAATTTATTTTCCAACTCCTGCCGCCACTGTTCGAGCAAGTATTTCGGAACCAGTACCACAGCGCGTCCGTTGGGTTCATCTAGCAGAAATTGGCGGAGAATTGTGCCGGCTTCTACTGTTTTCCCCAGTCCTGGTTCGTCTGCCAATAAATAGCGCACGATTGGGTCTTCTAAGACGCGCCGCACGACTTCAACTTGGTGCGGATAGAGGTCTATGTTAGCAGAAATTAAACCGGTCATGCCGCGGCTGACTGCCCGCTGTTCGATCGCAGATTGAACAAATGCCAATCGCCGATCGTGAAAATACGGTGTTTCTTGGCCTTTGACTGCTAAAATGTCGATCGGATCGGCGATCGGGATATTGCAGCGAACGTAAAGTTCGGTTTCAACAGCTTGTAAACTTTGGCTGTCGGGGAGGTCAATTTCGTATTCTAATTTATCTTCATCCCAGTCATAAACTCGACCGATAATCCACCTTTCCTGACTTGTGCTCCAGAGGTAGCAGCGGGTTTGGCGCTGAAGTATGGATTCTTGCAGCAAACCCAAGGGTACAGTTTTGCGGATGCGGTTTTTAACTGAGCAAAAATATTCAACTACGGCATCAGTACGCGATACCTCGACAACTTTTCCGACTCCCAAATCGTTTCTGGGCGATCGAACTAACGAACCAACATCAATCATAATTTCAGCCTGACAATACTTACTAGAATACACTAACGCCTGAGCGACGAGAATAACATTGCATCTTAAACTTATTACATAAATATTTGATGGATAGGTCAACCGCAGATGTTTGGGAGATAAACACAGATTAACGCAGATAATTTTAAGAACTGGGAGCGAATGAAAGCAATCTTGTCTCTTGATCGGGATCGGGAATTAAATAACTTACAATTTTAATTGTTATTGTGGGATGGGCGTCCCGCCCGTCTTTTTTGGACGGGCGGGACGCC
>NZ_JAUBRI010000153.1:0-3866 GCF_036701795.1 Microcoleus sp. N9_A1 | reverse complement strand
GGGTTCGTGACTGGGGTGAAGTCGTAACAAGGTAGCCGTATCGGAAGGTGCGGCTGGATCACCTCCTTTCTGGAAAACTGCATTCAATATTGAACGCCCACACTTATCGGTTGTTGGAACAAGCCGCAGACCTGCGAAGAGATTCGCAAGAATGTGGAATGGGTCTGTAGCTCAGCTGGTTAGAGCACCGTCTTGATAAGGCGGGGGTCGTTGGTTCGAGCCCAACTAGACCCACCAAATTCCGATGGCTAGATACGGTAAGAGGACACTGGGGGATTAGCTCAGCTGGGAGAGCACCTGCTTTGCAAGCAGGGGGTCGTCGGTTCGATCCCGTCATCCTCCACCAACCACACTTCGGAAATTCAACACCAAAGCTGCTTTGAAAGAGGCTGCTTTGTTGTTGATCAATATCGATTGATCAATCGGCTGTTCTTTAAAAATTCATAGAGTCGAAATCAGAGTTGCCAGGGGAAACTGCACATTCGTAAAGGTTTAGTGCAGACCGTGCCCCTGGTGACAAATTTTTGATTGCGTCAAAACGAATATTCAACGAGCTAAAGCTGCGCGAAAGCGTGGTGAAGTAAATTGAATTAGTAATGACGAATGTTTCTTGATAGTGATATCGAGGAATTATTCACATTACGGCATAACGCGTCAGGTGAAAGACCTGGCAAGTCCTTGAAGATGATGGCGATATCTTGAAAGAGATGTCAAAGTTATAGGGTCAAGTGACTAAGAGCATGTGGTGGATGCCTTGGCGATTACAGGCGACGAAAGACGTGATAGCCTGCGATAAGCTTCGGGGAGCTGGCAAATAAGCTTTGATCCGGAGATTTCTGAATGGGGAAACCCACCTCGCAAGAGGTATCGCATACTGAATACATAGGTATGCGAGGCGAACCGGGTGAACTGAAACATCTCAGTAGCTCGAGGAAAAGACATCAACCGAGATTCCGAAAGTAGTGGCGAGCGAAATCGGAAGAGCCTTCTAGTGATAGCACGACTGTTAGCAAAACGGGATGGAAAGCCCGGCCATAGCAGGTGATAGCCCTGTATGCGAAAACAGACGTGTGGTACTAAGTTAGAGAAAAGTAGGGCGGGACACGAGAAATCCTGTCTGAATATGGGGGGACCATCCTCCAAGGCTAAATACTCGTAATCGACCGATAGTGAACCAGTACCGTGAGGGAAAGGCGAAAAGAACCCCGGGAGGGGAGTGAAATAGATCCTGAAACCGCATGCTTACAAAAAGTAGGAGCCCGTAAGGGTGACTGCGTACCTTTTGTATAATGGGTCAGCGACTTACATTCAGTGGCAAGGTTAACCGAATAGGGAAGCCGTAGAGAAATCGAGTCCGAATAGGGCGAATCAGTCGCTGGGTGTAGACCCGAAACCAAGTGATCTATCCATGGCCAGGATGAAGGTGCCGTAACAGGTACTGGAGGTCCGAACCCACTAGTGTTGCAAAACTAGGGGATGAGCTGTGGATAGGGGTGAAAGGCTAAACAAACTTGGAAATAGCTGGTTCTCTCCGAAAACTATTTAGGTAGTGCCTCAAGTATTACCTGCGGGGGTAGAGCACTGTTTAGGCTAGGGGGTCATGGCGACTTACCAAACCTATGCAAACTCCGAATACCGCAGAGTACAGCTTGGGAGACAGAGCACCGGGTGCTAACGTCCGGACTCAAGAGGGAAACAACCCAGACCGCCAGCTAAGGTCCCTAAAATTGGCTAAGTGGGAAACGAAGTGGGAAGGCTAAAACAGTCAGGATGTTGGCTTAGAAGCAGCCATCATTTAAAGAAAGCGTAATAGCTCACTGATCGAGTCGTCCTGCGCGGAAGATGTAACGGGGCTAAGCCAGTTACCGAAGCTGCGGATTTGCAATTTATTGCAAGTGGTAGGAGAGCGTTCTGTAGGCCTGTGAAGGTGTCTGGTAACGGATGCTGGAGGTATCAGAAGTGCGAATGCTGACATGAGTAGCGTTAAAGGGGGTGAAAAGCCCCCTCGCCGTAAGCGCAAGGTTTTCTACGCAACGTTCATCGGCGTAGAGTGAGTCGGCCCCTAAGGCGAGGCAGAGATGCGTAGCTGATGGGAAACAGGTCAATATTCCTGTACCGATCAATAGTGCGATGTGGGGACGGAGAAGGTTAGCTCAGCCAACTGTTGGATATGTTGGTTCAAGCCTGTAGTCGTGCTCGGTAGGCAAATCCGCCGGGCTTAGATGAGGGGTGATAACGAGTCTGCTTGCAGACGAAGTGAGTGATACCCTGCTTCCAGGAAAAGCCACTAAGCTTCAGCTATTGACGACCGTACCGCAAACCGACACTGGTGCGCGAGATGAGTATTCTAAGGCGCTTGAGAGAACTCAGGAGAAGGAACTCGGCAAATTGATACCGTAACTTCGGGAGAAGGTATGCCCCAAGTAGGTGAACTCGTACAGAGGGAGCCCAACGGGGTTGCAAAAAATCGGTGGCTGCGACTGTTTAATAAAAACACAGCACTCTGCAAACACGAAAGTGGACGTATAGGGTGTGACGCCTGCCCGGTGCTGGAAGATTAAATGATGGGGTGCAAGCTCTTGATTGAAGTCCCAGTAAACGGCGGCCGTAACTATAACGGTCCTAAGGTAGCGAAATTCCTTGTCGGGTAAGTTCCGACCTGCACGAATGGCGTAACGATGGCCACACTGTCTCCTCCTGAGACTCAGCGAAGTTGAAATGTTTGTGATGATGCAATCTCCCCGCGGAAAGACGGAAAGACCCCATGAACCTTTACTGTAGCTTTGTATTGGACTTTGAACAGATCTGTGTAGGATAGGTGGGAGGCTTTGAAGTGAGGACGCTAGTTCTCATGGAGCCAACGTTGAAATACCACCCTGGTGTGTTTGAGGTTCTAACCTAGGTCCATTATCTGGATCGGGGACAGTGCATGGTAGGCAGTTTGACTGGGGCGGTCTCCTCCCAAAGCGTAACGGAGGAGTTCGAAGGTACGCTAGTTACGGTCGGACATCGTGACGATAGTGCAATGGCATAAGCGTGCTTAACTGCGAGACTGACAAGTCGAGCAGATGCGAAAGCAGGACATAGTGATCCGGTGGTTCTGTATGGAAGGGCCATCGCTCAACGGATAAAAGGTACTCTGGGGATAACAGGCTGATACCGCCCAAGAGTTCATATCGACGGCGGTGTTTGGCACCTCGATGTCGGCTCATCTCATCCTGGGGCTGTAGCCGGTCCCAAGGGTATGGCTGTTCGCCATTTAAAGAGGTACGTGAGCTGGGTTTAAAACGTCGTGAGACAGTTTGGTCCCTATCTTCCGTGGGCGCTGCAGATTTGAGGAAGCCTGCTCCTAGTACGAGAGGACCGGAGTGGACACACCTCTGGTGTATCGGTTGTCACGCCAGTGGCATTGCCGAGTAGCTAAGTGTGGAAGAGATAACCGCTGAAAGCATCTAAGCGGGAAACTCGTTTCAAGATGAGATCTGCCGGGGCCTTGAGCCCCCTAAAGAGTCGTTCAAGACCAGGACGTTGATAGGTCAGGTGTGGAAGCGCAGTAATGCGTTAAGCTAACTGATACTAATTGCTCGTGCGGCTTGACCCTATAACTTTGATAGCCAACACGCAACCAGCGTGAAGCTCAAAGTCTGTTATGCCAAGTTAGACGCAGTCAAAACACAAACATCTGATTCCAGACTCTATGAATTCGCCAGGCAGTTCACAAAAACTGCCCAGCACCAAGTTATGCCTGATGACCATAGCAAGTTGGTCCCACTCCTTCCCATCCCGAACAGGACAGTGAAACGACTTTGCGCCGATGATAGTGCGGGTTCCCGTGTGAAAGTAGGTCATCGTCAGGCTCTTACAGC
>NZ_JAUBRI010000152.1:0-3872 GCF_036701795.1 Microcoleus sp. N9_A1 | reverse complement strand
GAAACAAAAATAATTATGGGGATTGTGGTCGCTTCCCATACTTACCCTGACCCTGGTTGTGAACTAGAACCAGAACCAGAGCCAGAATCAGAATTACCTGCTAGTCCCAATCCAAGAATAGGAATCGATCCTTTAACAATAGCTGATACTGGATTAGGTTATGTGTTAGTTGGCCAAGTTTATCAGAGCGTTTTTAACGGATCTAAAGAGACTTTTGATTATAAAGGGATTGCAGAAGTTAAATGTACTCAAATTCCTGAAGTAGTAATAGCGCCCCAATATTATCAATCATGGACAATTCCAGTAATACTGAATATTCAAGCAGATGTAGTTAGGAGCAGACTGATCAACGATGTTTTTGTTGAGTCTACTTCTGGTTTTAGTTATTACTCTACTGTTCCTGGCTATACTTCTATAATTCAAAGCGATAACACATATTTTCGCCAAATTTCTTTTGGTTATGGAACTTTTACCTCTCAATATCAGACCGGCCCTTACCCTCCTGGGTCGGGAGGTCTAGCCAATGGCTGGGTGTGTTTTGGGTCTATGCGAGCAATTGCAAAATGGGTAACAGAGAGTAATAAGCCTTTTAATGGCCAGCATAGACCGAATAAGAACATAATCAATCAAGTTATTCCTGTTGGCAAGCAACTCAAAAAATCACCTTTTTTACGACCCGGAGTCCCCCCCCACATGAAAGATTGTTGTGAAGATATTCTCGATTCTTTAGAAGATTTAATGGACGTTCTGCACGTCGATTTTTTCAAGAAAAAGAAATTTCCCATTCCTACTTATTTATTAGCGCCCGGTTGCGAACCGGGAAAAACAACAGAGGCAGAAAATTATTATCACCTCTTTCAAAAGATGTTCCAAGCAATCGCCCACAATACGATTGTTAGCCCGCAAATTGATATTCAGGATGCGGACGCGGTGAAAGAGGGCGACCAAAAAATTAACGAGCGATACCTTTCGGCAACTGGGTGGGCGGAAGCCGTAACAAAGATGCTTTATGAAATTGTCGATGATGGCAACATCGGCACAAATATGGACATCCGCACGGGCGTAACTGTTACTCAGTTATTAGTAGCTGTTGCCGATTTGTCTCATAAAGTCGATTGCATTATTGACTGTATTGGAGTCACCACTAAACGCAGCAAGGGAGAAGTCGAGACATCTTACAACCTTGTCGTAGAAGGGGAAAACACTAAAGGTTTTGACCCTAAAAAATCTAATCAACAATTAGATTTAAATAGCGATATCAGTACCGAAAAGTTACTCGCCGGACTGTTACGCACTCGCAAAAATCCCATTACTAAGGAGGAAATACACCCAAAATCACCTACGCTGTTTGAACTCATAAACGACTTAAAAAATAAGTAGTATGGCAATCAATTTAGCAAAACCTAACAAGGCGCTTATCAAAGCAGCCATAAAAGCAAAAGTAATTGAAGCTGTCGAGAATATGCGGGTTGAGCGGGCGCTCGAACGCGAAAACATTAACCGCGCGGTCGGCGTGGGCAATTTCAAGAAGTTCGAGAAGGAGTACAACACCGAATACGAACAAAGTCGCAATAGCACCAAAGACCCTATCCCTAGTAAGCGCAAGCTTAAAAAAGTCTCGACTAATTTAACTCTCAAAAAATTGGTGTAATTATGGCAACTAAGAAACAGGAAGAAGCGGGAATCACTTTAAATAACACCAGTTTAGCTGTCAAGCTTGGGCTGCCACTTGGTGGTTTTTTTGCGGACATCGGCTCGACAATGCAAGCTTGGCTCAATAAAGGCTTAATTAACCTTAAAAATCTTGCCAAGAATATGCTCGCCGGTGCGAAGGAACTGGGGGCCGCTATTTTGCGCGGGGATTGGAATTTATTCAAGAGTTGGCTTAAAGAAGACCCGATCGCCGTTGCCGCTGGAATGGGTGCTGTTGTGCTCATCGGCGGCGTAGTTGTTGGGGGAGTGGTGGCAGGAATTGGCGCGCTTGCCGGAGCGATTGGAGTCGGCGGCGCTACACTCGCGGCGGTCGGCAGTTCTGTACTGGGGGCGGCGGTAAGTTTTGGCACACAGGTCTGGAATTTTGATTTTAACAAATCGGACGCGGCAATTCTTGCAGAAATTAACGCGGCGTTTGGCGGTCTGGCTAATGTCGCGGGGGAAGCGCTAGGTCGATCGCTCGCGGGATTCATAGTTAACCGCAAGGAAACACCAAAGTTAAAAATCAACATCAAGGCAACGGCAACGATGTTTTTAGCTTTGGATGATAACGGCGATAACGAAGTTGCAGAGGAAATTTTAGAGGAATTGTCATCGCTGGGCTGGGCGTTTTACCGGTTTGCGGGCAAGGCGTTATTTGCTCAGGGATACATGAATTTTCGGCGCTGGGCGAAGCAAAATGTGAAGTCTGACATCCCTTGGGTGGATAAGATGATTGCTTCTTGGGGAGAGGAAGGTGGCAAACCTTGGATTGTCAGCCAGCAAGTCAATGAAGTTGTAGAGGCGATCGAAAAAGAGAACGCCGCGCTTGGCAACTTCTTAGAAGGTGCGCTGGAAGGATTTGGCGAGGGATTCAAGGAATTTTTAGTGTTTGAGTACCGATAATGAGCGCCGAGAAAAAAGTCAGAAACCGACTTAAACGGGTTAACGAGCCGACTCGCATTTCCGGCCAGTCGCAAGAAAAAATCTCAGACTATACCTATTTTTCTGTTTACGACTTGGAGTTTGTTGAGCCAAGCGAGGCGGAGCTCAAGGCCGCTGCTGAGAAAGCGGCGCAAACGAAGAAGGGGACGGGTAAAACCGCCCTCGACACTCTGACGCTGACAATCAGCGGGAATGAATTTGCGATCGCATTACAAGCTTCCCTATTAGATGCAATTCGGGATTTGCTCCGGTACGAACTCGGGAAATTGAAACTTGCAGGAGCCGACGAGAACGGCAAACAAGGTATAGAACGTGCAGGACATCCAGAAGTCAAGCTTTGGTTCTTTGAAAAACGCGCGGATGCGACTCCGGGCTACAGTCCTTTGAAAGGTGAGATTAGTTTTGACTTGATGAACCTTGTAGACTCTTCTCATTTAGCAAGCAAAGGCAGCAGCCAATTGATTAAAGAGTCAGACATTAAAGCTCTTTCAGCCAAAATCAAGACTGTTTTTAACGAAGGTTTTAAATGGGAACGTGGCAAAGAAATGATTGTATATCACGATTGGCAACGGGGTTACAGCTTGCAAATTCATTGTAAATCAGAGGCTGAAGGAACGCGGATTGTTAAGGAAGTGTTAAAAATTCAAGGACACGAAATCAGAACTGAATATTTGAAACTCAATAAACTCATTGGTACTCCAAAGCCTACAATCCCCACCGTGAAAGAGGAAGAAATCCTTGGGAAAAAGCGTAAGCATAAGCGATACCGCCCAGAAGGCACAGTTTTCTATGCTTACGCGACGCTGCACTTGCCGAGCTACGGCCAGAAAATAGCACTAGCGTAAGAATACTTATTGCTACTATACCTAAAGGAATAAGCTAGAGTAAAAGCAGGCTTACTGGGAAAGTTAATGATTGACGATAATGTGATTGATATTAATGCTGGTGTTACTATTAGCAGCGCTAAGTTGCAGACTGAAGTTAGTGAGACTACTAAGAGTTATCTAAGACATGAATCAATCCGTCGCAAGGTAACAATGGGACAACTGTTGGATGAAATTGTGAAATTGTTTTCCAGTGGCGACGTACCGGAAAGCACTTCTTAATTGATACGGCTAATTGTTGGAAATCAACCTCGATTTAATCAGGGTTTTAGTCGCCTTAGACGGGAGGGTTATTTGATACGGGCAATTATTTACTGCCGGGTGAGTACCGACGACCAAAACTGCGATCGG
>NZ_JAUBRI010000151.1:0-4008 GCF_036701795.1 Microcoleus sp. N9_A1 | reverse complement strand
TCGCTTACGCTGTGCTTATCTTAACGGGGAATTTTCCTTAAGTATTTCTGCTTAGTTCTCAACTGGGATGCTCCCGAATTGTCTCCATTGTCGGCAATTGATTGAACCCGATCGCAAAGATGCGGAACTGAACTTTTTGTTTATTTGCTAGTACAGCTTCTACCGTTTTTCTGCTGCGGACAATTCCTGAGATAACATCAAAAAGAGTTCCAGGGATGTACAACTCACCGTCTATAAAAGATAGATTATTAGTCGATCGGATACTTTCGCATATTTCCTCAATCTCAGTCATTCCTGAATATCGAGTCAAGCCCGATCGACTTCTCAATCCACTGCTCATATTTTCATATAAGCAGCGAACCCCATCTAGTTTAGGGCTGCTAAACCATTCAGCAACACCATAGTTTTTCGTTGGGCTGTAAGTATTTGCTAATTGTGGCAACATCATTCAAACTTTCTCCTTAAACGAATCGACCCAAAGCAGGGGTTCGTAAATTCCCTGTAGCACTTAGCCCCATATAAACGATTTGGACTTGTTTTCCCATATAGGAATCTCTATTCATCCAGAGATCCTGTTCCTCTTCATCGTTTAAGCCGTAAACACGAGTAATTTTATTGACTCCATTCACGATGCCTTCAACCGACATATAACTGACAAAATTCACCACAGGATTTTGAGTAAATCCAACAACAGTAAAGATTCCGCTTGTTATGCCCTTCACTTTCAAATAGTTATCCGATCGCACTTCTGAATAAATCGAGTCAGGATTTCTTAGAAATATTTCATCAGAAATACCAGAATTCACTATTTTCGTATATTCATCAAGAACTCCGAGCGGTGTACTGCGAATCAATTCTTGAGGTATATAACTTACCATTCCTGTTGCAGGGATGTTTTGTCGCATCAGAGCAATCATCTGATTACCTGTCATGTTAGGGTTTGTTGTTTCAACAACAGCAGAAACTCTAAACTGAACAGCAAACTTTTCAGCAAGGTCATAATTGGTTCGATCGCGCACTAACACCGTAAGTTCATCAAGTGTTTTGCCGGGAATGAATAGCTCACCATCAAGAAACGACAGATTATTAGCATCACAGATGCTTTGACAAGCTAACTCAAGGCGATCGAGTCCAACAAATCGCGTGGTCAAAGTATGGCTTCTTAGTCCCTTGATATCGCCAAATCTTTGATAAATACACCGAATTCCGTTAAATTTAGGACTGCTAAACCAAAACCCTGTAGGATACTCCTTTGTTGGGTTGTAAGTGTTTGCTATTTGTGGAAGCATTTAATTCTTGTGATAATTGAATAGTTTTAGCTTCATAGCCCTGCTTTATTAAAAACAGAGCTCTGAAATTGCATAACTCAAAAGGCAGAAGTCACAGATTAGTTAACTGCCATTATGAAATTGCTGACACATCGCACAGTTTCACTTACGATTTTGTCAAACATCAACGCTAATTCTCGGTTATTTGGTTGATACCTCATTAAGCCCCATTGTCCAGTAGCAGCAATTGTTAAGTCAGATTTGAAAATCATTGCTGTGGAATGGAACCAGGTGTTAAAGATTGTGTTCGGCATATTTGCACAAATTAACAACCATGAACTGTTTGTAAAATTCATCATCACGTCCACATTGAGTCGAACCAATTTCCCGCAGGTCTGGTAAGTTACGCTGCCTGTGACTCCCGATGATAAGGGAAGTGCAACTGGGGTTGACCAAACAATTCCTGCTGGCCCGGCTGCTCCTGTAGCTCCTGTATCTCCTTTCGGGCCGATCGGACCAACAGGGCCGGCAACACCTTGAATTCCTTGCGCTCCGATCGGACCAGTCGCTCCAGTTGTGCCAGTCGCTCCAGTTGCGCCGGGAATGCCTTGAACGCCAGTATCACCTTTGATTCCTTGAGAGCCTTGCGCTCCAGTTGCACCAATATCACCTTTAGGGCCGATCGGTCCTACCGGCCCAGCAATACCGGGATTTCCTTGCGCTCCAGTTGCTCCAGTCGCGCCAGTTGCGCCAGTTGCGCCAGTATCACCTTTAAGACCAGTCGGCCCTTGCGCTCCAACGGCACCAGTTGCACCTTGAATTCCGGTTGCGCCAGTTGAACCAGTAGGCCCGATCGCTCCAGTATCACCTTTAGCTCCAGGAACTCCTTGGATACCTTGGTCGCCTTGTTTAGCTCCCAAAGTCCAAGCAGCCGACGGCGGTGCAGAATTTATGCTTGGTGCGTTCGCAATATAGCTGTTGCCGTTGTGGGCGACAGAATCAAACATGACGTAGCTCGTCGTCGCGTTCCAGTTTCCGCGCCAAATCAAACCGGGTCGCCCTTGAATCCCTTGAATCCCTTGAGCACCTTGCGCTCCGGTTGCACCAGCGGGCCCCATTTGACCAGCCGGCCCGATATTACCCGGTATGCCCTGAATTCCTTGCTCTCCGCGATCGCCTTTAGGGCCGGGAACGCCTTGAATACCTTGCGCTCCGATTTCACCAGGAATTCCTTGATCACCGCGATCACCTTTTTGACCTGCGGGACCGGTTAAGCCGATCGGGCCAGTTGCGCCAGTTGCGCCGACATCGCCAGCAATTCCTTTATCACCACGATCACCTTTAGAACCTTGCGGGCCGGTCAAACCGATCGGGCCGATCGCGCCCATTTCGCCTGGAATTCCTTGGTCGCCACGATCACCTTTAGAACCTTGCGGGCCGGTCAAACCGATCGAACCAGTTGCGCCAATGTCACCGGGAATGCCTTGATCACCGCGATCGCCTTTAGAACCCTGTGGGCCGGTTAAACCGATCGGACCAACAGGGCCGATGTCGCCAGCAATTCCTTGATCACCTCGATCGCCTTTGGAACCTTGTGGGCCGGTCAAACCTTGATCGCCAGTTGCGCCGACCGTGCCGGGAATGCCTTGATCGCCACGATCACCTTTTATGCCGGGAACGCCTTGCGGGCCGGTTAAGCCTGCGGGGCCCGTTGCGCCAATTTCACCGGGAATGCCTTGGTCGCCACGATCGCCTTTTACTCCGGGACTGCCTTGTGGGCCGGTTAAACCTGGATTTCCTTGAGAGCCAGTAGCGCCAACTAGACCTTGATCACCGCGATCGCCTTTCTCACCGGGAACGCCTTGCATCCCTGGATTACCGATATCGCCTTTGTCACCTTTGGGGCCGGCAATCCCAGGCACACCCTGTAAACCTTCAGCACCCGGAGCGCCGGGAGTTCCGGGTAAGCCACGTTCGCCCGGTTCACCTTGAATGCCTGGATTTCCTTGAGGCCCTGGACTACCAGCCGGGCCGGTCAAACCTTGAATGCCTTGAATTCCTTGACTGCCTGGTTCCCCTTTTTCACCAGCAACACCGGGAGAACCTGCTACACCATCTGCACCGGGATTACCTTGATCACCTTTGGGCCCGATCGGCCCCATCGCACCTTGAGCACCTGTTGCACCGGGAATTCCTTGATCGCCTTTCTGACCTACAGCTCCAGTTTCACCAGCCGGCCCGATCGCACCAGGTGTACCGGGTTCACCGGGAGTGCCGGGATTTCCTGGATCACCTTTAATACCCTGCGGGCCGATAGCACCAGCCGGGCCGGTAGCACCGGGTGTACCTGCTGCACCGGGCATACCATCCGCACCAGTCGCGCCGGGATTTCCCTGAATTCCCTGAATCCCTTGAGCGCCAGGATTACCAGTTGCACCAGTCGCGCCTGTTGCGCCGGGAGTTCCAGGCTGACCAACATCACCGCGATCGCCTTTTTCGCCGGGAATGCCTTGAGGCCCGATCGGGCCAGCCGGGCCGGTTAAGCCGATCGGACCTTGAGGCCCAACGATTGCCGGCTCTGGAGGAATAAGAGAAACCTCACGAGAAGCGGTAGCAACAACACTCGTGCCAACCATCAAATCAGCGCGTAGAGTTCCATTTTGGGGGAGCATCCCATTAAGGAAGTAAGTATTTATACTTAGTTTAGAAACAGGTAAAATGTTAAAAAATCACACCTCAA
>NZ_JAUBRI010000150.1:0-4198 GCF_036701795.1 Microcoleus sp. N9_A1 | reverse complement strand
TGAGGTGTGATTTTTTAACATTTTACCTGTTTCTAAACTAAGTATAAATACTTACTTCCTTAATGGGATGCTCCCTTTAAAAGTATCGAGAATCGGCAAATGTAGAAGACAATGGTTTAAATTGATTCTGGCGCTCATCTTCAGGTGCGATCGCACGAAGGAGGAGTTTATGGACATTCAAAACCTATCGTTCAGACGGAACCTCAAATTTCTGGGTGGTTCGGTTGTTGGGTTGGCGGGACTGCTGGCAGTCTGGATTGTGGGTGGCAACTATATCGCCTCTGTGCATGAAAAAGAAATCGAGCAGGATTTAGCAGCATATGCCCAACGGTTTCCCAAAACTGAGCCGAATGATGCGGCATTGAAGCTGGGGGCGTCCCTCGCTAAAGTGGGGTTCGGTGGAGGGGCAGGTTTCTCTTCTGCCGATCGCTCCATCGGGTCTAGGGCTGATTTTAAATCTTCAAAGGACGATCAAAAGGCATTTGAAGAAATCAGACAAGAATTAAAGCAGTACCTAGACGCTGAGATTGCCAAACCAAACGATACCGTAAATCCACCTTCAGAGAAATTACAGCGCTATCTCGCCTCCAAGCAAACGGCTTTAACAGAACTTCGCCAGCAGGTTTTAAATAATGAAGTGCCGCACTGGGGAACAGATATTAGCTGGATTCTGGAAGGAGATATGACGGTTCGCGGACCCGATTATTTATGGCAGGCTAATATCCAAAAAGTTTTAGCCCTAGACATTCTAGAAAAATACCGTAAAGGACAGACGGAAGCAGCAGCAGAAATGCTGGAAGTATCCTGGAAAATCAACCAGTCTTCAACAGAAAGCCCCCTCTTCATGCCTCAACTTGTGGGTTTGATTGTGACTAAATATCCAGCAGGGGTGATGCGGAAAGTCGATCGGCTTCCAGCCCAGTGGCAGCAGCGCTTGCAGGAACGCGATTACCGCGAATCGATATTGACATCCTTGCAGGCAGACTATTTGTTTCAGTTCAAATTTTTGCAAGACTTCCTTTGGAAACACTCGTGGTCTTCGCTACTAGACTGGTACTCTTCCAGTCGAGAAGCAATAGGCGTTTCTACTAGTGGTCATGGAATACTTTCACTACTTCAGACGGAAACAAGCTATCTCTATTCCCCAACTTTAGAAGAAAAAATCTTAGACTGGACTTTATCTCATGTCCTGGTGTGGTTCAAGCCGGTGATCAAACCTTATATTCGCTTTTGTGCGATCGATACTTATCACGCCTATAAACGATCGCTTGCAGCATCTCGCCAGCAGAATGTTTGCGCTTCTGATTCAGCCCCGGCAAAGGACTTCGCGTGGTGGAATTATATAAGTAGGACATCAGGTAGGACATCTACAAATTTCCCCAGCCAAACCAGTAAAGCAGCCAAATCTATGCTGGATTTGGAACTGACTCAGAAAATTTTGCAAGTCAAAGCACTAGCAGCCAAAACGGGAAAATGGCCGGCATCGGTTCCCGATATGAAGTCGTCTATTTGTCCGGGAGCAAAATGGCTGTATCGCGTTGCTCCCGATGGTACGATGTCGATCTCGTTTAGCGAGAAACCCAAATGGTTGGAGGAGAGATTAAAAAGCCGCAAAGGGCTACCATTTACCTATAACGACAAGACACCGCCAGAGCTCAAAAACCGAGCCTCTACCCGACCAAAGCGATAATGGCACATCCCCAATGACAGTTTGCGATCGTTAGTGCTGACTACCATTGGCTAAGGAGCGAGAAAAAAGTGTCTCAGAACCCCAGATTTCCACGTACATCGGCGTTACTTAACCAGGGTATGAAAAAAATAAGTTGAAAATCCTCAAGCTTTGTCGATACTGGTTTCTATGACGGGTCTATTTAGCTTTTCATACCGTAAATCAGCAACGTCAATATCTTTAGTAACTAGGGTGTAATTTAGGCAGCGGTGCCAATGTTTAAGGTACAATCCGTATTTCCTGATTTACAGCCTCAAACATCTCTAAAAAGCTTTAGGCAGGGAAAATGTCCTATCCTGCTCTAGCCTTCGGGTGTGGCGTGTTAGGTATTTAGGGCTTGCTGGATAAGTGCAGAAATGTTACACGGCCTGGTTATGTGATCGTGCGCCCAAAAAAAGTGGGCAAGATAAACAGGTAAGGCGTTGCTGATTCTGGCGTACGAATAAACTTTTCACTTGATGTTGCAAAACTCACTCTACTTGGCTTATAGCCATTCCGAAAACTTTGAATTCATACTTGTATTCAGCAACGCCTCATTTTCAGGTGTACTCGCACGAAGGAGGAGTTTATGGACATTCAAAACCTATCGTTCAGACGGAACCTCAAATTTCTGGGTGGTTCGGTTGTTGGGTTGGCGGGACTGCTGGCAGTCTGGATTGTGGGTGGCAACTATATCGCCTCTGTGCATGAAAAAGAAATCGAGCAGGATTTAGCAGCATATGCCCAACGGTTTCCCAAAACTGAGCCGAATGATGCGGCATTGAAGCTGGGGGCGTCCCTCGCTAAAGTGGGGTTCGGTGGAGGGGCAGGTTTCTCTTCTGCCGATCGCTCCATCGGGTCTAGGGCTGATTTTAGGCCTTCAGAGGAAGATCGAAAGGCATTTGAAGAAATCCAACAAGAATTAACTCAGTACCTAGACGCTGAGATTGCCAAACCAAACGATACCGTAAATCCACCTCCAGAGAAATTACAGCGCTATCTCGCCTCCAAGCAAACGGCTTTAGCAAAACTTCGCCAGCAGGTTTTAATAAATAATGAAGTGCCGCACTGGGGAACAGATATTAGCTGGATTCTGGAAGGAGATCTGACGGTTCGCCTACCCGCTTATTTATCGCAGGCTAATATCCAAAAAGTTTTAGCCCTAGACATTCTAGAAAAATACCGTAAAGGACAGACGGAAGCAGCAGCAGAAATGCTGGAAGTATCCTGGAAAATTAATCAGCCTTTAACAGAAAGCCCCCTCCTACTCCCTCAACTTGTGGCTTTGATTGTGACTAAATATCAAGTAGGGGTGATGCGGAAAGCCGATAGCCTTCCAGCCCAGTGGCAGCAGCGCTTGCAGGAACGCGATTACCGCGAATCGATATTGACATCCTTGCAGGGAGAATATTTGTTTCAGTTCAAATCTTTGCAAGACTTCCTTTGGAAATACTCGTGGTCTTCGCTACTAGAACGATCGGGCGCTTCTAGTTTTTTGGGAATATTTACGATAACGAACGATCCCCCAACTTCACAAGAAAAAATCTTAGACTGGACTTTATCTCATGTCGTGGTGTGGTTCAAGCCGGTGATCAAACCTTATGTTCGCTTTTCTGCGATCGATAGTTATCACGCCTATAAACGATCGCTTGCAGCATCTCGCCAGCAGAATGTTTGCGCTTCTGATTCAGCCCCGGCAGAGGACTTAGCGTGGTGGAATTATATAGGTAGGACATCTACAAGTTTTCCCAGCCAAACCAGTAAAGCAGCCAAGTATATGTTGGATTTGGAACTGACTCAGAAAATTCTGCAAGTCAAAGCACTAGCAGCCAAAACGGGAAAATGGCCGCCATCGGTTCCCGATATGAAGTCGTCTATTTGTCCGGGGGCAAAATGGCTGTATCGCGTTGCTCCCGATGGTACGATGTCGATCTCGTTTAGCGAGAAACCCAAATGGTTGGAGCAGAGATTAAAGTACAAAGGGCTACCATTTACCTATAGCGACAAGACACCGCCACAGCTCAAAAACCGAGCTTCTACCCGACCAAAGCGATGATGGCACATCCCCAACGACAGTTTGCGACCTTCCTCACCGTTGCCGTTCTCAGCAGCACGTTCGCGCTGGGGCGTTGCTTAATCAGGGTATGAAAAAATAAGTTGAAAATCCCTAAGCTTTGTCGATACTGGTTTCTATGACGGGTCTATTTAGCCTTTCATACCCTGATTAAGCAACGCCGACGCTCTTTCTCCCCCCTTTTTAAGGGCTACCGTGTACACACATCTCTGTGTAGAACCAAAATCCTCGGAGATCCCCCTAAATCCCCCTTAAAAAGGGGTACTTTGACTCCGGTTCCCCCCTTTTTAAGGGATCTCATGACTTGTGTGTACACCGTAGCTTTTTAAGGGGGGCTGGGCAGGGTGGATTAATTGTCGAGAGGTTAAATCAAGGCTATGAAGGCTATTGACAGACATTATGCGAGGCATTTAACA
>NZ_JAUBRI010000149.1:0-4324 GCF_036701795.1 Microcoleus sp. N9_A1 | reverse complement strand
GTGTCCTATTTTATGACACTTTGTGCACTCTGCTTACTTTTTTTTCTGTGCTACCCCTACTTATTGAGCCGATACTTGCGATCGGTATAATACTATTAATAATTAATGAGCGTTTTGGTGGATAATTATCATACATTTAAAACCGAAGTTTGAGGACTTCACTCCTCACTACAAACTTAATTTTTAAGGTGTGATAGGCGTACATATAAGAGGTTTATACTATTAAAATTAGTCCCAAATTATTACAGCCAAAACCCACATCGAATGACACAAGTAATCGGCATTGACTTAGGCGGAACCGCAATTAAACTCGGCAGATTCAGCGAAGAGGGCATTTGTCATCAATCCTTAACTGTCCCAACCCCTCAACCGGCAACGCCAGAAGCCGTTTTAGCCGCGATGACGGATGTTATTTTACAACTGAATCCGGTCGAAAATGCTGTAAGTGCGATCGGCATCGGCACACCAGGCCCAGCAGACGCCACCGGCAGAATAGCCAGAGTCGCAATCAACCTCAAAAACTGGCATAACGTCCCCCTAGCTGACTGGTTGGAAGCCAAAACCGGACTGCCGACAATATTAGCAAATGATGCCAACTGTGCCGGATTAGGAGAAGCTTGGCTAGGTGCAGGAAAGCACTTTAAAAACCTCATATTGCTAACATTAGGAACAGGAGTTGGCGGTGCAGTTATCCTCGATGGTAAACTATTTACAGGTCATTTAGGCGCGGCCGGAGAGTTAGGATTAATTGCCATCAATCCCGACGGCCCAGAGTGCAACAGCGGCAATCGCGGTTCTTTAGAACAATACGTTTCCGTGCAGGCAATTCGCCGCGAAACTGGTTTGGAACCTCTAGAATTAGCAAACTTAGCTAAGTCTGGAGATTCCAAAGCTTTAGAATTTTGGCAAAATTACGGGCGCTATCTGGGTATCGGCTTGGCAAGTCTCATTTATATTTTGACGCCGGAAGCTATTATTATCGGCGGCGGAATTAGTGCAGGTGCTGAATTTTTCTTGCCGCAGGTTCGAGAAGAAATTGAGCGGCGGGTTCTGCCGAGTTCTCGCGAAGATTTACAGTTATTGGTTGCTGAATTGGGCAATCAAGCAGGCATGGTAGGCGCGGCAAAATTAGCTTGGCAGCTTGTTCGATAGTTAAAATTAAAAAAAAGCAGCGCATTTTACTGCGCTTTTTTCATATCTAAAATTAGGGTTCAACCTCAGCACTTTAGATCAAAAAAATAAAATGAATTTGAGGAGTTACTAAACATAGTCTCCATTCATTGTTCATGCTTCTAACTAATGACTAATGACTAATGACTAATGACTCCTTCATGGCAGAGATTGTCCAGTCGTATTTTTTATGTATTCCTGAATTTCTTGATAAGTTTCCGGGTTGCTTTGGCGGAGGATAATAATATTAGTTGCACTGTCAGGCAGGCAAAAGCTTAGCCGACCGTTCTGTTCGCAAGCAAAAGAGCTAATTCGACTCATATCGATCGCAAATTCCTTGCGATCGTAATTAATCTTAATCCACGAACCTTTAGAATTGCGGTCAATGGTTTTTTTGAGGTAATCGAGAACTTGCTTGTAAGCCTCATAATTGCCTTGGGGATTAAGAATAATCGGCTGACTGCTATTAGGCAGCCAAAATGTGATACGCTTGTTATCCAGTTCGCTAGAAAAAGCACTAATAGTGTCAAGGTCAATTATGTATGTACTTTTCTCATAAGTAAATTTGCTCCAATAAGCCACAAAGCCTCCTCAAACCTGTGTTTCCTGGTATTTTAAGATAGTTTGACAACTCCTACCATTTTAGATTTTAGATTGTAGATTTTAGATGGGGCATGACTGATGACTATCTGGGTTGGGAAGTTGCCTAAAGTTGCATTTTTTTTGGAAACTGGTATCACCCTTGAAATCCGTAAAAAGTTAAGTAAAAAATCAGCATTTTTACCTTCTGCCTTCTGCCTTCTGCCTTCTGCCTTCTGCCTTCTGCCTTCTGCCTTCTGCCTTCTGCCTTTTGCCTTCTCCCTTGTGGTACTAGCCCCCAGCCCTAGCATAGGGGTTGGGGGGGAGGTTTTTCACTCGTTGAGAATGCTGCCCGATATCTAGTCCGGTAAGTGCGACCCTTATCAAATCCTATTGGTCTGTTGGGTGGGTTTTGTAATGTCCATTGTCGGGGCGATTTGAATATTGTCTACTCTGAACCGCCCCTACAGACCTCTAATATATCAGAACTAATCGATCGCACATGATATGAGATCAGTTTGCGACAACTTTCCCGGCCACCAAGTCGCGACCCTCATCTTCTAAAACATCCTGCTTTCCCTGGATGCTAGCGGCCTGGATAAACCCTTGAAACAATGGGTGGGGCGCGCTAGGTCGAGATTGGAATTCGGGGTGAAATTGACTGGCTATGAAAAAGGGATGATTGGGCAATTCGATCATTTCTACTAATCGGCCGTCTGGAGATGTACCGGAGACTGCATAACCTGATTCTAAGAAAAGATTGCGGTAGGCGTTGTTGAATTCGTACCGATGGCGGTGCCGCTCGTAAATCACTTCTTTCTGATAAAGTTTGAAAGCTAGCGTGTCTGGGTTGACACGGCACGGATACAAACCCAGTCGCATTGTACCGCCCAAATCGACTACATCTTGCTGTTCTGGCAATAAATTAATTACCGGATTTGCTGTATCCGGGTCAAATTCAGCGCTGTTGGCATCCTTGAGTTGGGCGGTGTGGCGCGCCCATTCAATCACAGCACACTGCATCCCCAAACACAATCCCAAAAAAGGTATTTTGTGGTGTTTAGCATATTCGATCGCCGCTATTTTGCCATCAACCCCCCGAACCCCAAAACCTCCCGGCACAACAATGCCGTTCATATCTTTGAGATAGTTATCGAGGTTTCCCGATTCTAAATCTTCTGAGTTAATCCAGTGCAAATTTAGGTCGCAGCCGATCGCAATTGCCGCGTGCCGCAAAGCTTCGACCACCGAAAGATAAGCATCGTTTAACCGCACATATTTGCCAACTAAAGCAATATCAATTTTGTGATTGGGACTGTAAAGCCTGTTGACTAAAGTTTGCCACTGATGCAAATCTGGCTGGCGATGTTCGAGTTGCAGCAAATTGAGCGTTTGTTCCGCTAAACCTTCCTGTTCCATCATCAGCGGCACTTCGTAGATACTTTTAGCATCTTGAGCGGTGATGACGCATTCTTCGGGCACGTTGCAGAATTCAGACAATTTTTGTTTCATGCCCAAAGACAGGGGCCGATCGCACCGACAGACTAGAATATCTGGTTGAATGCCGATCGACCGCAATTCCTTCACCGAATGCTGAGTCGGTTTAGTTTTCATCTCTCCAGCCGAAGGAATCCAAGGTATCAGCGTGACGTGCATATACACAACATTTTGCCGCCCGACATCCTTGCGAAACTGCCGAATTGCCTCCAAAAACGGCAAAGATTCAATATCTCCCACCGTTCCGCCGATTTCCGTAATCACGACATCGGGATTAGTATTTTTTGCTACCCGGTGAATTCGCTCTTTAATCTCATTAGTGATGTGCGGAATCACCTGCACCGTGCTCCCCTGATACTCACCGCGGCGTTCTTTGTTGATCACCGCTTGATAAATGGAACCCGTGGTGACGCTGTTGAGGCGAGACATGGAAGTATCGGTAAAACGCTCGTAGTGCCCCAAATCCAGGTCAGTTTCCGCACCGTCTTGCGTGACGAAGACTTCTCCGTGCTGAAACGGGCTGAGAGTGCCGGGGTCAACGTTAATATAAGGGTCTAGCTTCAAAATCGAGACAGAATAGTTCCGCGACTTCAATAGGCGGCCCAAGGAAGCACCGACAATTCCCTTGCCGATACTGGAAACCACGCCGCCAGTCACAAACACAAATTTGCTCATAGATTTTCAACTTTAGATGTTTCTAGTTAAGAAGGTAACACTCAAATCTAAGAGCTAAAATCGAAAATTGTCCAGCAGTGTTTGAGCCTTTCTCAAATACGGGTGCGGATACGACGAGTCGCCCATTAGCTGAATCGGACGGTTGGTATGGGTTTGGAGTGCGATCGCCCATTTCACCAAAAAACGGGAAGCCCCTGGCTTTAGACATGGGGAGGAACTCGGTAGCGGTTTCAACCGCCTTCAACATTTATTTACGCAATTGATCGAAAGATTTGTTATACCATTTTTTTAAAGATGTGATAGAGATAAAATACCGCCAGACATTGATAAGGAATGAAAATTTAATAACATCAGCGATGTATAATAAATAAATGAGTGAATATGAATAGGTTTAGGTTTCGGT
>NZ_JAUBRI010000148.1:0-4476 GCF_036701795.1 Microcoleus sp. N9_A1 | reverse complement strand
TTTCACATGTTTGTGGGATGGGCGTCCGGCCCGTCCAAAATGGAGGGGCCGGACGCCCATCCCACAATAACAATTAAAATTGTAAGTTATTGAATTCGCGATCCTAAGTTGAGATCTATGGGTAGTGGGGAATTAATCTTCCTTCTTCCCTGGAAACTGGAACGTCTATCCGTGACATCCGTTTGCATTCGTTAAAAAATCCGTTTCCGAACTTCTTCACGCTTCCGAAAGCAATTTTAGATATTGCCGAATTAAGCCAATAGTCACAGCGGGAATTTCTAACTGCGGAGTCAAACCTACGTTTTCCAGAGGTTGAAAAACTTTGATTGCTTCCGGGTTGAGGTTGGCCAACCGCTGGCCGATATCGGGCCCGGTAAACTGCGATTTTTCTCCCCAAATAATCGCTGTCGGCGTTGTTAGCTGAGTGATGTACAGCGACAAATCAAAGCACAAATCTCCCCGCACAAAAGACAGGGCGGCATATTCTGCATTTGGTTCCAAAGCAGATGCGAGGTAAGCATCAACAATTTCTTGGTAAACGCGACGCGAATCGGCAAATTGGCGTTGTTCTAGGAAGCTACGGATGCCACCGTCTGTGGCGATTCCGGTACTGTAGAGCAAGCGGTCTAAAATCGGCGTGTTGACTAGCTTAGCGAAGAAACTGCTGCCGTAATCTTGTCCGAAGTCGGACAAACCGCTGGGTATGGTCAAAATTAGGGATTTGAAGAGATCCGGCCGTGCGATCGCAGCTCGAATCGCGATCGCCCCTGTTAGCGAAGAAGCAATCACCTCTGTCGGACTGCCACAAGTTTTTTCTAGAAATTCGATCAAGGTTGTGATATAATCTTCCACCTGATAATTTCTTGCCGGATGTTCAGATCGCCCCCAACCGATTAAATCCGGTGCTAAAATTCGATATTCTGCCGCAAAAGCCGGATAAACTTTAGACCATTCGTAGGCACTCGACCCGCCACCAAAACCGTGAAAAAATACTAAGTTTGGTTGATTTTCCGAAGTTGAGGTCGGCAACCCCATCCAAGGCATTTTTTCAGCAGTGTAGTAAACCATTCTGCCGAGAGAAGTAACTATTGATCGCTGACCGAAGCCGAGGGGTACAAGCATAAACTAACCTCAATCACTGTTATATTTTAGATTTTTTTGAGCCGCCCCGTCTTTGTTTAAAAAACTTGCAAAGCTGGTGGCGTTTTTGTAAAGATTGAGTAATGATTTAAATCTATTTTAGTACAGGTGAAGCGTGAAACTACAGACAGCAAGTAAGTTTTGCGATTTGGGCAATTCGGCTGTGTAGTTATCCTTACCCTTGCAAACTACCGCCGATCGGAGATAATAGCAAAATGATGGGTAAGACCCCTCAACAAAATAGAGTCTGTTCGCCAACCGCGAAAGCAGGCGCTCGGAAAGGGGGACTATTAGAACTCGCTTTCAGTCAGGTGGCAGGTTGGCCGACGCTGGCCAATCACAAATCATTAATCACGATATTTTGCGGAGCAGTGGCTTTTGAGGTCGAAAGTCTTTGTTGGAGGGCGGGCGATGGGGTTTCGATTCCTAACTGCAGGTTTGGCAATCACTGGCCTCGCCGTTATCAATTCCAAAACAGAAGAAACAACTAATCTCAGGGAGGTCTACTAAAATGCAACTGCTCAGAAAACGGGATCGCGAGGGTTTTATGGTTGATGCGAAAAGTCTTCAATCTGACGGGTTGGCAGAATTTGACACAGCCTGTCGAAGCATGGATTTAAACGGCAAAAAGTCTTTTGTCGCCACTCCAGAACGCTCAGGCGCAGGGTCAGAGGTGCGATCGCGCGCCACAGTACCTGCGATCGTCCGCGTAGCTTTAGAAGACTTGAAATGCTTTGAAGTAGTAGAACACCAGTTTGCACATTGGGGGGTGACTTTTAGCAATGCCGTCGCCATCCAACCTTCAAACCCAGCCTTTTTCACGGGTTCTGGGGCAACAGTGTTAATGGGGGCCCCCAAAAGCGGACTGATAGAAGTAACTTTTAAGTATCCAGTTCGCTGGGTGTCGGGACTTGTCACCAGTTCGCGACGAACTGTTTTATCTGCTTGTGACATTGACGGCAACCCAATTGTTCAGGATGAAATGCCGGCGCCCAATCTGGTCGGGTCTAATTCTCCGATCGCCCCTAGGGCTCCCCTGCGCGTAAAAGCTCGGAATATTCATAAAATTACTTTTTACGCTTTTGACGGTCAGCTAATAGTCGATGACTTGATGTTTGGATTTTAAAGCCATGCCATAAGTAGCATCCCAAGTCTGCAAACCTTCGAGAAGGGCATTGCGGACTAAAGCTTCTGGTTCCCGACTCAGCATCAGGCGAAAGCACTCGGCAGCGTGGGAACAGGCGATCCTCTTCCTTGGCGTAGCCCCCGTAGGGGCGGGCTTCGCTAACGAACTTTTGACAGAGCTCACAGGGCCAAACCCACCCTGATTCACCAAATCGGTGATTTGCCGCACTGCAATCAAACGCTTCACGGGGTCAGCATCAGTCAAATCCGCCAAGATGCGATCGAGCGCCACTTCATCTTTTGCGGCCCCCAGACTCAACCCTTGCCGCAGCAACAGCCCTGCAATCGCGATCGTCCCCAAATTCTGCAAAATCAGGCTCAAAGCCATCCAGTGGCTGCTTGAGTCAGCCCAAACCCCCAAACTCATGTAAGCGCCCAAGGTAGCCATGGCACCGGTGCCCACGGCTAAAACGAACCGGCGGTTCGGGCCCTCCCAAAATTGCTCGCTTTTCGATCGCAGCAATTGCCAGTCCCACGACTGCCCTCGGTAAACCAGCATCATCGCTGCTATCCCCAAGCCTGTGGAAAACAGTAACTCACTGTTCCACCACCCCCAAACTGCTGCCAGGGTGACAACTGCCAACCAACCTTTCGATCGAATCAAGCTCTCTAGCAGCCACTTGAGAAAGGCGGTAGAAACCACAGGCGATCGGGCCCCGGAGGTCTTACCATCTGCCCTCCGGCGCATTGTTTCGGCAGTCCGGCCTGTGGCTGTTGGGGTTCCCGGCGGGCGATCGTCCGAACTAAATTCCCTCAAAGCTTGGCCATCAGTTATTTCTAAGGACAATTCGCTCAAGGGGAGATTACCTAGTTCCAAAGTGCGATCGGACACTTTCACAGGCGATCTATTCAGCTTGGTTGTAGTTTTTTTAACTTGATTCATACTGACTTTTTTGAAAAATAACTTAAAGTTATCCAGGCTTTTTTAGCACTGATTTAGATTCTCGGCAAACAAGGTCTAAGACTCTATGATACCCTAAATTCAAACCCGTGACGAGTACCGCAACTGCGCCGAATTCCGACAAATCATTACCAAAAATATAGCAATCCTCGCATCATTCGTGAATTTCTTACTCCCTCAGAGCGAGTTCGGGGAGGGTTGGGGTGGGGTAAAAGATTTACGACTCCTGCAAGGATTGCTATAGAGCTATTGAAGATATTTAAGAAAAGCACGACAGGTTAACAGCGAATATTTTTGCATCAATCTTGAGACATAAAGTCGATCGGAGTTGGCATGATGGCAAAAAATCGAAATTTAAAAATTTCAGAAAATAGGGGAATTTTGAGTAATTCAATTTGTCCGCCAAGAAATGCAGGCTCTCCTGAACTTGTGGTGATAATTTTATCTAATCAGAAAAACAAGCTAATACGCGATTTCTAAAATTATTAAAATTAGAAAAGCCATATCCTTGCCGCATTATCAACTTGATTCGATTGTTGATTCCTTCCATGACTCCACTTGTTGTGCGATTAAGAAACTAATTGCAAATACCCTCAAAATGATTCTCAATTGTTAATACAGATTATCTAAAAAATACTTGTGCATGATTTAGCCATTGTTTGATTTTTTTTTGCCCTTTTTTGACGGTCAAATTAGTCTCATATATTTCTCTAAATTCTTCTTTCATCTCATACGCAATTCTCAAGCATTCTGATTTGCCTAGTGTTGATTCCAATTTGTCAATCTGCTCGGACTTAAAATTTACTCGGTTACTTAATAATAAGTATTTACTTTGTCTATCTGTTATTCCGGCTGCTCTACGCAATTTATTCAAGTCTTTATTAACTATTTTCATTACATGGAAACTATCGATAACAACCTTGGCATTTGGAAATACTTTTTTGATAACTTTAGGGAATCCTCCCCACATATCAACACTCACCTCCTCAACTTGTTCTCGAACCTCAATTTCCTGTGTCAGAAGAACTTCAATGATTTCTTCGGAACGATGAGAATCAATCATCTAAATTAAATTACCTTCGGAAATGTCACCAACGACAGTCACAAAATTTCCTTGACCTTTCCGCATACTTATCTCGTCCAGAGAGATTCGTTTAGCCTCTCCCCAATTTATTTTTTTTTGAGCTTTGTTTACTTGATCAAATATTCCTTTTATTTCGTGATAGCTCAGTTCTTCTTCTCGTCCAATT
>NZ_JAUBRI010000147.1:0-4802 GCF_036701795.1 Microcoleus sp. N9_A1 | reverse complement strand
AGTAAAACTTTGGGTGTTACCTAAAGCTGCTTTGTCCGCAGAATCTCAGTGGCTTCAGCCCTGAGAGTGTCAATCCTAAGTACAAATTTTTAACCGCAGATGTCAGCGGATTAACGCGGATGCACGCGGATTTTGGCTTACCCATCTAGGGGTAAAGTTGGCCCGGCTGGGGGTAAAACTTGGCGGTGAACACTTACTTTGTGACTTTCCCGCTGAGTTTGCATTTCGACGGCGATCGCCTCAAATTCGACTTCCATGCAGCCGTAGGGAATCTCTAACTCGATACTTGCTCGGACGTTTCCTAGCCCGTTAGGTTTAAATTCGGTAATCCAGCGCGGCCCGTCGAGAATCAGGTAGGTTTGTCGATCGTACACCCAAACTTTCACATAAATCCGGGGCATTAATTCCGGCAGTTGCACTTGCACTTTTACAGCCTGGCCCGCGATGATTTCGGCGCGCGGCAATTCCAAAATTGGCATCGGTACTAACTCGTCTTCTGGCAAAACGTAGGGAGTCGGGGGAGTGTCTTCTGCGGCGACAGTTGTGGTTTTTTGACCAACTTGTTTCGGTTGCGGGGGTTCGTCAAAAACCACAAATTCTCTGGCTTCCGGGCTAGTAGATTTGGGATCGGAAATTGTTTCGCTGGTTTCGGGTTGCTGCTGGGTTGCGCTGCTTTCTTCCACAACGGCAATTTCGTCGCTGCTATTTGCGGCGGCTGTTGGAGTTGGGGACAGGGTGGTTGCTTTGAGCCATTCGGGGGATTCGCCGGTACTGGCTAAGGAACTCAGTCGCGACCAAAATCTATTTTGGACGTTTAAGGTTTGAAATGCCTGTTTTGTGGGTGCTGGCGGAGCTTCTGGGGCTGTTGTTTCTAATTCGGGGCTGTTTTCGGGTTTTTGGTCGATCGCTCCGGTTTCCGCTGTTTTAGGGGAAGTTGGGATGTCTGAGGGTTTGGTTTGTGGGTCGATCGACTCTGCGGCAGTTTGAGGCGAATTGGAGATTTCCGACAGCAATTGCGATCGGCTGCTGTCGGGCAGTTTGTTGCCGAATGCGGGCAGTTCTAAGCCACCTGCACTTGGGGTGTGACGCGAAGCCAGTAGAGGGGGTAGCGCTTCCTTGCTTGGGGGTTCGGCGGGGGAGGGAGGGTCTAAGGATTTTTCTACTAGCTTGAGGAAGGATATATTTTTGGCGCTTCCAGACGGTTTTGAGGCTGTTGGGGAGGGTTCAGCTTGATGCTTTTCTTCGATGAAATTGTCTTTAATTTCCTGTAGAAGGTGCTCTAAACGGGCTGTAATTGTGAATAGTTTGGTGGCTAGGGTGACGCCGCCGCTGCTGAGAATTGCTTCTCCTAAAATGAGGCGGCTTTTGCACTCGGTTGGGATGTAGGTGACGCAGGCAAAGATGCAGGGGGGAACTTGTTCTGGCATCGGCTGCTGGATTTCTGCGAGAATTTTTGAGGTTTGGGGGTCGCGCAGGTAAATTTGCAGTTGTGCTGAACCGATGAGTTGTTTGAGTTCTATCGCTTCGGATTCGGGGATGAGAGTTGCTGTTTTTCTGCTTTGTTGGGGGGGTTGGGGAATGTCGATTTTGCCGGAAATGATTAAGGGGCGACCGAGTTGGGTGACGAAGGTTTCTTGATCGAGGACGAGTTCGAGTTTGACGCCCGGTTTGGGTTCGGGGGTTTGGGGAATTGGGAATTGGTAGATTTTGGTCTGCGGCGGTGCCTCAGCGGCTGCTGGGATTTGGGTTGGTGCGGGGCGATCAACCGGTGCTGCAATTTGTGGGGCTGCGCGATCGACCGGTGCTGCAATTTGTGGGGCTGCGGGGGAAGTTGCGGGTTCGGTTTGGTCGATCGGCGGTAAGGGTTCGGAGGTTTCTGATTCTGCGGGCAATACTTCCAACTGAACGCCGTACTGCCAAGGTTTTAGCGGTGTTGATTGGGGATCTGGCAAGCAGGAGAGTTCCCACAGTCCGGGTTTGAGCCTGGTGTAGGGAATGATCACGACTAATCCTTCGGGGTTGGTGCGGGCCGATCGGCTTTGGACTTTCCGCTGCGCCCCTTCGTCGAAGGAAGTATGGGTAACACGAATTTCGATGTCGGTGTTGGGGTGCTGAATGCGAGCAACAACACGGTATTTACCTTCTAGAATTTCCACGTCGGAGGTTTCTAGGGGCAACCAGGCGCGATCGCCTTCTTTCTGTAGCAAAAATTCTAATTTTTTCATCTTTCTTTCCCCTTGAAGGCTCCCGCTTGATTCGTCACAGGTTGGTGGTGGTTTGTTGAGCGACAGCTACAGATATAAATTACTTATGTTTTATAGCCTATCACCACTGTCGGTCAAGAGGCCCACTTACCAAGGACTGCCGATTATGCTGAAAGCTGCCCAATAATACGGATGGGATAAATCTTTGCTGTCGAGTTTGGGGATGGACGGGGGCAAGGGAATGTCGCCTCGGGCACTTCGCAGTTGACCGTCTTGGATCGTCACCTTGCCTTCGATCGCGGCAATTTGTGCTTGCCTGAGAGCTTCAGCTTTAATGATGGGAGGGTCGTTTGGCCTGCGGATTTTTAACTGCTGGTAAAACTCTGTCATCAGGGCGAGAGTCCCCGCATCGCTGACGTACCACAGGCTGGCGAGGGCTGATTTTGCTCCTGATTGCAGTGCTAATCCGGCAAATCCGAGTTCTGCTTCTTTGTCTCCCAAGGCGGTTCTACAGGCGCTTAATACTAACAGTTCGAGGGGCGGATTGTTCCATTTTAAATCTCTCATTTGATCGAGACCTAATTGGGTGTCCCAAAATTGAATGTAGGAGTTATTTGGGGTTCCGGGGCGGAATTCGGCGTGGGTGGCAAGGTGGATGATTCCGTATTTTTGTTGCAGTCGCTGGGATTGCAAGTTTACTATGGTGAAATCTTCGTTGAGAAAGGATTGACCGGGCCACTGTCGGGCGATCGCGCTCAATTCTAATGGCACTGCTGGCAGCGGTTCTTTGTTCGCCGTTTCTGCGAAATCTGATGCTCCCATTGCTAGGACTTGCACGTTTCTGAGGTCGGTGTAATTGCTGTCTGTGAGTTTGAATGCGGGGATGCGGGTGAGGCTGTATTTTTGGATCAGAAATTGCTTTCCGTCGTGCATTGCTGCTAGGGGTACGGTTCGCAAACCTGCGCCGACGCAGAACAGCAAGGTTTCAATTTTTGCTGTTTGCAAATCTGTTTCTAGGGGTGCAACTATCCATTTGTATAGTTGTTGCGCTGGTTCTAGATAGGTGGTGGTGTTGAGTTTTACGGGGTTGGTGATTTCGCTGCCTAATTCTTGGACTACTGACAGGAGTTTCTCTTGTTTGGCTGACGGGACGCTGCGGAGAATGGGCGGCCGATCGGGCAATATTAAGATTAATTCTAGTTGGTCGGTGCGCGGGATAGCGTAAATTAAAGCTGGTTTTTTCTTTGTTTGAACTGCTAGGCGGGAGAGAGTTTTTGATATTGCTTCGGCGGTTTTCGCACGGGTTTCAAAGTCTTGTTCAAAGTATGTTTGATAGTCTTCTTCCCAGCTTTCTTCGATTCTGGTTACGGCTTCGGTGAGGTTTCCCCGATCGAGCAAATTTCTCATTTCTTGCCCGCCCGGCCCGCCCTGGTCTGTGTTTTGGGCAATTGTAGCGAGGTTTGCGGTGCTCCAGCAGAAAAATATTGCTATCAAACAGTAAAAAATAGCGTTTTTAATTTTTTTCTGAGTCGTGTGTTTTTGGCGTTGCTGCTGGGATTGGTAGTGCATGATTTTGGGGCGGTTAATGGCGCCGTTGGCGGCAGCAGTTGGCAAAAGTTTGGATGTGGGTGGGAATTTTGACTGTGCTGGCGATCGCGGCACGATTCTAGCATTCAAGACCAACCCCAAATATCTACCCCAGGGTGTGGATACCAGCACCAACAAAGTCCCCACACCAAGAAATTCGCGATTCATGTAAAAGTTTGTAATTTATGCAGGGGTTTTGCATAAACAGGGCTTACGCAAAAACCGCGTTTCTTCACCTAAGTCCTGTTTTCTACATAGCAGCCAGGTACATTTAACTGAGATGTTGCACCATTCTCAATAATCCTTTTATGAACAGGCTTTCCGGCCTGTTCCACAAAAAATTCATCTTTTGTGGAACGGGCATCTTGCCCGTTCTTAAGAATGGTGAAAGATGTGAGTTTAACCGGCATTACCTATACGGGCGTATTTGATTTTTTGCGACACATCCCATTTCTCAGTTTTAATATGGTTTTGTGTTGGTATTAAGCGAGGAATACCCTGCATAGATCGCCGATATATTGAGTTACCTCAGTAGATATATTCTCTGTATTTACTGATTTTAAATTAGTTAATTTTTTTCGCCCCAAATTACTTAAAGCTCCACTGGTTAATTGTTTGCCCTCGGATATCTGCCAGGTTATTTCGTACAATTCGCCGAGACTGCCTTTTGCCTAAGATTTTGCCTGAAAATCTCCTAGTTTTTTAACATCATTGGCGGCGGTGGCCAAGAGTTGAGCAACATAAATAAAAACACTGAATTATTGAGAGGATTTTACGCTATGCGGTCGATCGCTTTTTCCTTCTTTGTTCTTGCTTTTCTCCTAGATAACTAAAGCCGGCTTCCTTCCACGATACATTGTGTGCGATCAAACTTGGCACGGTGCGTTAGCGAAGCCCTCGAAGAGGATCGCGATCCGATCGGGGGATGCGTCTTATACCATTTTTTTAAAGATGTGCTAGAGATAAAGAATGTAAAATCCAAGACCATCCTGTGAGAAAACCAATGACATG
>NZ_JAUBRI010000146.1:0-4833 GCF_036701795.1 Microcoleus sp. N9_A1 | reverse complement strand
ACAAACCGGGTGGGACGGCCCGCAGCGGGGAATATTATAGACTGTCTTACCGGGATGGCGAGCGGCGCGTAAGACACCAGCACATTCGCGGGGGCAACACCGATTCGCCGATCACTCAGGCAAAAGTGGCAGAAGTGCGATCGCAACTTGCCGCCGGAATTCCCCCCGCCGAAATTGCCGCTACGCTGCGGAATTCTGGCAAAGCTCGGCAACCTTCGTCTTGCTAACTCCAGAATGCGCTGCAATCTGCGAGTAGCTTTTACCCTCGGCCCGCAACTGATGCACGAAGGCGATCGCCTTTTCCGAAACTCGCGGCCGGCCGAACTTGCGGCCCTTCGCCCGCGCCGCTGCAATTCCGCTCTTTACCCGCTCGCGGATCAGATCGCGCTCGAATTCAGCGATCGCCGCAAGCACCGCGGCCATCAATTTACCCTGCGGCGTATTCAGATCCAGGCTGATGCCGGATAAGGTAACGAGGCTAACTCCCCAAGCGTTCAAGCTCTGCAAACTTCCCAGCAGGTCGATCGTGCTGCGGCTCCATCGGGAAGCTTCAGTCACAAGCACCGCCGAAATTTTTCTCGCCTGGGCAGCCGCCATAATTTTTTTGCGTTCCGGGCGATCGGATGAAGCACCGCTTGCCGTTTCTCTAAAAACTTCGAGCACCTCATACCCGGCGCGATCGGCAAATTCTCTCAAATCCCGCTCTTGCCGATCGCAGTTTTGGTCGTCGGTACTCACCCGGCAGTAAATAATTGCCCGTATCAAATAACCCTCCCGTCTAAGGCAACTAAAACCCTGATTAAATCGAGGTTAATTTCCAACAATTAGCCGTATCAATTAAGAAGTGATTTCCGGTACGTCAATGCAGAACATTTTCACAATTTCATCCAACAACTGCCCCATCGTCAAATGCCGCCGAATCGATTCAATACGCAAATAGTTTTTGGTACTTTCGCTAACTTCTGTCTGAAGCTTTATACTGCTGTTACCAGTAATAGAGCGAGTAATGGAATCAGTAACAGTCTCATTGTTAATCATTAAAATTACCAGTAAGCTTATTCATATTATAGCTTATACCTTTAGGTAAAGTAATAATAAGTATTCTTACCCCAAAGAGATTTTATTGCCATAACTAGGTAAATGCAGCGTAGCGTGGCTGTACCAAACAGTTGCCTCCGGGCGGTATCGCTTATGCTTTCGCTCTTTCCCCAACACATTCTCTTTTTTTACTTTAGGAGCGACGGATTTAGGGGAAATCATTTGATTTAATTTTAAATATTCTTCGCGGATTTCATGTCCTTGAATCTTCAAAACTTGCTTAACTACGCGAACCCCTTCGGCTTGGGTGTTGCAATATATTTTAAAACTGTAGCCCCTCCCCCAGTCATGATAAACAACTATTTTATTTCCCCGATTCCAGCTAAAATCGGCCTTGAAAAACTCGCGGATTTTTTTAGATAGATTTTTAACATCAGCCTCATTTATCAATTTATTACTACTCGATACCAAAGTAGATGAATCCACAAAATTCATCAAATCAAAAGAAATCTCCCCTTTCAAAGGTGCGTACCCCGGGTCGGCTTGGACTCTTTTCTGAAAAAAGAACAATTTAACCTCTGGGTGCCCGGAGCGCTTAATTATCTCCTTAGTAGCACCTCCTAATTCTATTTTTTTAATCTCGTACCGCAGCAAGTCGCGCACAGCATCCAGCAAAGATGCTTGAAGCGCGATCGCAAATTCATTGCCACTGATTGTCAGAGTAAGTTTATCAAGAGCATCTTTTGCCGTTCCCTTGTCCTTCGCTGCCTTATCTTCTGCGGCCTTAATCTCTGCTGCGGTTGGTTCGGAGAATTCTAGGTCGTATACCGAGAAATAGCTACTGTCAGCAGCCTTATCGATTGATTGACCTTCTATCTTTGTGGGTTCATTAACCTTTTTTAATCGACTTTTAACTTTTTTCTCTGCACTCATATTACCTGTACTCGTATTGTATAAAATCGCTCAGTCCATCGCCGAATCCTTCTGTTACACCTTCTAGGAAATTGCCTAACGCTTCGTTCTCTTTTTTGATAGCGTCTAATCCTTCTTCTACTTTCTGGCTGATAATCCAAGGCTTGCCAGCTTCCGTACCCCAACTAGCAATCATTCTGTCTACCCAAGGAATGCCAGATTTAATATTTTGTTTGGCCCATTTCCTAAAATTGATGTAACCGATCGAAAATAAAGCATTTTTCGCAAACCGGAAAAATGCCCAACCTAAGCCTGACAAAGATTCTAAAATTTCTTGTGCAATTTGATTTTCGCCATTGTCCTCAAGCTCAAGAAACATTGTGGCAGTAGCTTTAATGTTGATTTTTAGCTTAGGCGTTTCTTTTCGATTGATTACGAACCCTGCCAAACTTCTTCCCGCCGCTTCCCCTGCTACGTTAGCTAATCCACTAAATGCCTTATTAATCTCAGCAAGAATTGCATCATCTGTCTTATTAAAATCAAAATTCCAAATTTGGGAACCAAAACTAACAGCAGCAGTAATTGCAGTGCCGCCAATTCCCGCTAAGGTAAGCCCTCCAACTGATACGCTACCTATCAAACCGGCTATCCCAGCGCCAACGGCTCCAATAATTCCAATCACAGCCGCCCCCGCTAATATCACAGCGCCAGCGCCAGCTACTACGGCGATCGGATCTTCCTTCAACCACTGCTTAAATAAATTCCAATCACCGCGCAATAAAGCGCTACCAAGCTCTTTAGCTCCATCTATTACATTTTTAGCTAAATTCTTTAAATTGATAAACCCTTTGCCCAGCCAGCTACTGACTACAGAGCCAGCGTCCTGAAAAAATTTACCTAATGATTTTCCTAGTTTCACGGCTAAACTGGTATCTTCCAAACTTAATCCGGGTGTTTCTTCGTCTTGTTTAGCCACTGATTCCTCTACTGGTATTAATACTAATTGAAGTAATAGAAAGGGGGAAAGAACAAACGCTTTAGTTACACTATACGAGTTTTTTAGTAGGCTGCGTTTGGGATACCTTTTTCAATTTGCGCTTGCTCGGCATCGAATCCTTGCCCGTTCTAGATTTTGCGTACTCAGTGTTGAATTCTTTTTCAAAATTATTAAATTGACCCACACCAATAGCACGATTAATATTCTGTCGCTCCAGTGCGCGAGTAATTCGCATCTCTTCCACCGCTTCTAAGATTTTAGCTTTGAGAGTAACTTTTATAAATTCCTTATTGATTTTGCCTTTACCTAAATCAATTGCCATTACTTTTCACTCACTGTTTATTTTTCAATTCTTCAAGTAACTCCACCAAACTAGATGCTTTGGGGTGTATTTCCTCTTTCACAATTGGATTTTTGCGTGTTTTCAACAAAGATGACAACAACTTTTCGGTAGATGTGTCATCGTTTAAATCTAGTGGTTTATTGGCTTTTTTCGGGTCAAATCCTTTTATTTTATCGTCTTGGTCTAAAACTAGATTGTACGAAGTCTCTACCTCTCCTTTAGCCCGTTTAGTAGTTACGCCGATGCAATCTATCACGCAGTCCATCTGATGACTTAAATGCGCTACGGCTACCAATAATTGTGTAACAGTAACACCCGTTCTGATGTCCATGTTTGTTCCCACATTTCCATCATCCACAATCTCGTACAGCATTTTGGTTACGGCTTCGGCCCATCCTGTTGCCGATAAATACTGCGAGTTCAAAGTTTGGTCGCCTTCTTTTACAGAATCAGTATCCTGAATTGCTATCACAGGATTGATTATTGTTCCGTGAGCCAGCGATTGAAACAGATGCTTTACTAAGTGGTAGTAGCTAGTTGCTTCTACACTTCCCTCAGCGCCGGGGATTAACAAATTAGTAGGAACTGGAAACTTTTTATCGTGAAAAAAATCGCCGTGCAATATTTTCTCGAAGTTTTGTAATTCCGACAAAATTGCATCGATCGCATCAGCGTAATTAGTAATTGTTTTAGCTTTTAACTTTTCGCGGGGTGTCACATCAACGAATTTTTCAAGCAACCTGCCTTTATTTCCTTTGCCTTTTGTGATTGATTCGCTTACTAAAACCTCTCTTAATTCTTCTAAAATATCTAATACTTCTTCGCAGCAATTATCCATGTGTGGTGGTACTCCAGGCTTTAATGGTGATACTCCAGGCTTTAATGGTGATCGTCTTCCAACAGGAATAACTTGATTGATTATGTTCTGAGTATTTCTAGGATAGCCATTAGACAAAGGCTTATTAGCCTCTATTACCCATTTTGCAATTGCTCGCATAGACCCGAAACACACAAAGCCATTGACTATACCTCCCGTGGAAGGAGGGTAAGGGCCGGTTTGATATTGAGAGGTAAGAGTTCCATAGCCAAAAGAAATTTGGCGAAAAGATGTGTTATCGCTTAGAATTATAGAAGCATAGCCAGGAACAGTAGAGTAAGAACTAAAACCAGAAGTAGACTGAACAAAAACATCATTTATCCGTCTGCTTCTAACTGCATCTGTTTGGATATTCAGTATTACTGGAATTGTCCAATATTGATAATATTGGGGCGCTATTACTACTTCAGGAATTTGGGTACATTTAACTTCTGAAATCCCTTCATAACGAAAAGTCTCTGTAGAACCGTTAAAAGCGCTGTAATAAGATTGACCAACTAACACATAACCTAATCCAGTATCAGTTATTGATAAAGGATCAATTCCTATTCTTGGATTGGGACTGGCAGGCAATTCTGGTTCCGGTTCCGGTTCTGGTTCTAGTTCACAACCAGGGTCAGGGTAAGTATGGGAAGCGACCACAATCCCCATAATTATTTTTGTTTC
>NZ_JAUBRI010000145.1:0-5027 GCF_036701795.1 Microcoleus sp. N9_A1 | reverse complement strand
AGGTTTCATCCTATTTTACCTCTTGCAAGTCTACCCCCTTGACAATTTGCACTTTTTCTTAACTTGTCACAAATGGGGCAGGAGTTTGAAGATGCTGATGGGAAGAAGAAAAAAATTGATATGGAAATTTTGGAAAAGGTTAATCCAGAAATTTACGAAGAAATGAGTTTTGATAAAATGTGCCAGCGCGTCGAGTCAAAAAAGCTTGTTGCATTGGGAAATGACGAATTCTTTAAGAACCTTCCATATCTCCGTCAGATTAGAAATCGTGTTCATGTTCACATTGTGAAAGATGACACCGATACAGATTATCTAAAAATCCAGCAAAAGGAATATAATTTAGCAAGAAAAGTTCTTTTCACCCTACTGACTTCCGAGCTTTTTCCTAATGTTAGAGAAGACTTGTTTGATTATCTTAAGGTAGATGAGACGACGAAATACTGAGAAACCCACCCTTGCAAGGTTTTTTGACCATTTCTAATGCGTTGCAATGGCGACTTCAGTATGGAAGAGTCATTGAGCGTGCCGGACAACAGGAAGGGGTTATCGCAGTTTATAAATCTAACCGATGAGTTCCAACGATCGCAAAACCAAACTAGAATACGGGGTTTTTCAGACACCGCTGGAATTAGTACAGATGGTGTGTCGGAAATTGATAGAACTTGATGTTAACCCCAAAGTCATCATTGAGCCAACTTGCGGGATAGGTAATTTCATTAAAGCTGCTGCAAATTTGTTTCCATCCGCCAGCAAGATTATCGGGGTTGAAATCAATCAAAGTTATTTAATAGAATTAAAAGCTAAGCATGAATTGTTACAGGATGAAAGATGTGAGGTTAAGCACGGAGATTTTTTTGAATTTGACTGGACATCATTAATCAACCAATTTAATCATAGGGTACTGGTACTTGGCAACTTTCCTTGGGTAACAAACTCACAACAAGGAACTATTGGCAGTGAAAACTTGCCCAAAAAAAGTAACTTTCAAAAGCACACTGGCTTAGATGCACTAACAGGTAAAAGTAACTTCGATATCTCAGAATGGATGCTGATCCATGCGATACAATGGTTGCAAAATCGTGACGCCACTCTGGCAATGCTTTGCAAGACTTCCGTGGCCAGAAAGTTATTGAGTTACATTCATTCAAAAAAACTTAATCTCGCTAACTGTGCAACTTACAAAATAGATGCTAAAAAGTATTTTGATGCAAATGTTGATGCCTGTCTGTTATTCTGCAAGTTTGACTCAAGCTCACAAAACTACTTCTGCGATGTATTTAGCAGTTTAGAAAGTTCTGACTGCCACCGAATCGGATATCACAACAATCTCCTGGTTAAGGATATAAACTCTTTCAGTAAATTGGGTAATTTATATGCGGTGAATTCAGGGGTAAAATGGCGATCTGGTGTCAAACATGACTGCTCGAATGTGATGGAATTTCGGAAAATTGATAATTTGTTTGTCAATGGATTTGGGGAAGCTGTCGAGATTGAGGAAACTTATCTATTTCCGCTACTTAAAGGATCGGATGTTGCTCAAAATCGCATTAATGCTACGGAGCGCTATATCCTAGTTACTCAAAAATTTATCGGTGAATCAACCGAAAATATCAAAACTATAGCTCCTAAAACCGGACGTTATCTAGAGAAGTGCGGGCAATATCTAGATAATCGCAAAAGCAAAATTTATCAAAATAACCCTCGATTTTCGATTTTTGGAGTAGGCGATTATAGCTTCCAACCTTGGAAAATTGCGATTTGCGGGCTTTATAAAAAATTGGATTTTAGGTTAATCGGTGAAATAGCTAATAAACCTGCAATCTTCGATGATACTGTTTACTTTCTTAGCTTTGAGAGCGAGAGAGTTGCACGTCAAACTTTTGAGCTTTTGAATTCACCGGCGGCCATTAACTTTTATTCAGCGATCGTATTTTGGGATGAAAAGCGCCCGATTAAATCCAGCATTTTAAATTGTTTGAATCTAGCAAGGCTGGCAGATTGGGAATTTGTAACCGCAGATGCACGCAGATAAACGCAGATAGATAGAGATATAATTTATATTATCGGTAATTCTGAAAACCTATGACTCAAGCTTTACCCAAACTCGTAAACTTCTAGGAATTTGTGGAGTGGCTGCCAGAAAATCCGGCGGTACGCTACGAACTGCACAATCGAGATATTATTGAAATTGTACAACCAGTAGGCGAACATCAAGAAGTTACAGGCTTTCTTACGATCGCAATTGCTGTTCAAATTAATCATCTATACATGGAATCTGCTGTATGATAAGTTTGTCAGTCCAGGAGTGATTGTCCTGAATTTAGAAACCCTGAACGGAAACAATCCTGCTTTGAAGTTCATTTGGGGTTACATCGTCTACAAAACCTAAAATCGCGTTAGAATTTCTGACTCTGATGAGAGTTCCTGAATAAACTCCGCTAATTCCGCCTCTGAGTTGAGTTCCTGAAGCAGATCCGCTAAATGCGTCGGCCGGACTTGGAGGGAGTAATGGTTGTAAAGCTTGCGGCAGATCGAAAGTATATGTTAATGCCACATTCTGTACCTGCTCCAACACTATATCATTGACCGTTAAGTCACTCGCTAATCCAATGCGATCCAAATCAGGATAAAAACTTTCGATTATATCACTAGAATTGATATCTGTAGTGGCAGAATCTATTCCCAGAACGCATAAATTATTGCCAAACCCACAACTTAAGAAGTCTCTGCCCAAGCCGCCAACCAGAGTGTTATTCCCATCTGCGCCGTCTAAAACATCATTCCCTCTACCCCCAAATAAAATATCATCGCCAGCCTCTCCCACAATAAAATCAGCATCTAGACCACCACTGAGGGAGTTATTCCCTTCCTGTCCAAACAAGGCATCTCTTCCTTTTCCCCCAAATAAAGAATCGTTGCCTCCAAAACCTGTGAGAAAATCTTCCCCTTCATTTCCCAGGATTAACTCGCTAGCCCCTGAGCCATTTACTGTATCGTCGCCATCGAGCGCCCAAGCTCCTAAAGGGAAGTTGGTTATATCTTTAGGAAAAAGTTGAATGAATTCCGAGGTGTTGTCGCCAATTAAGCGCAATGTCCCTGACGAATCCGGTGTTAAAGCCATAGCTAAAATCTTTGTCTGTTGGTAGATTACTAACCCTACTTGAGCCAATACTGGCTCATAAGTGGGTCATAATTCAATTAGAACCGTATTCAATATAACTCGAAACGGTATTTTCCAAAAGCATAGCAACAGTCATCGGCCCGATTCCTCCCGGCACCGGCGTGATAAATTCGGCTACTGTTTTAACAGCATTAAAATCAACATCTCCGGCCAAACGGCTCGTACCGTCTGGATTGACGACGCGGTTGATACCGACATCAATTACTACTGCTCCGGGTTTAACCATATTAGCTGTAATCATTTCTGTGCGGCCGACTGCGGCTATTAAAATATCGGCTTGCTTGGTAATAGATTCTAAGTTTTGCGATCGCGAATGAGCTACAGTAACAGTGCAGTCGGCTTCTAACAGCATCAGCGCCATCGGTTTACCTACCAAAATACTTCGTCCCAAAACAACGGCATTTTTTCCTTTTAAATCAATCTGGTATTCTTGCAATAACCGCATCACTCCGGCGGGAGTACAACTCCGCAAACCTTGCTCCCCGCGCACGAGACGGCCTAAATTTACAGGGTGAAGTCCGTCAGCATCTTTGTCGGGGGCAATTTGGTACAGCAGCGAAATTGCGTCTAAGTGCTCTGGTAGCGGTAATTGAACTAAAATGCCATCTACTCGATCGTCCTCGTTGAGTGCACGAATTGCAAGTTCTAGTTCGGCTTGAGTAACGTTTGCGGGGTAATGCTGGCCGAAGGAAGCTATGCCAACCTTAGCGCAGGCTCGCTCTTTGTTGCGAACATAGGCTGCGCTGGCTGGGTTGTCGCCCACCATCAGCACCGCAAGTCCCGGAGGACGCCCTTTTTGGGGTTGTAGGGCGCGGACTCGATCGCTCAGCTCGCTTTGAATCTTTGTCGCTAAAGCTTTGCCATCTAGTATTTGAGCAGTTTTGGCATCCATTGTAGACTCTGGGTTAGGGGCTGACGATTTTAGATTTTAGCTTAATCCCCGCCAAGGACTCCACTAGAAAAATTTCTTACTTGCGATCGATTCTGGGGATTCTGTTAAAGTAAGTCGTATCTCACATCTCTAATCATTTGACCAATGACTACTGCAATTAAGCAAGTTTGGGTTCAAAGATTCTGCACCGGCTCTTTGTCGCTAGTCCTCGCCAGCGGTTTTTTCAGTTGTGGCAATTTACCTCTGTCTCAACTTAATCTTGGCTTTAATGTGGCTAGCATTGGCGACGTTCAACAAAAGCGGCAAGTGGATGCTGAAGTTTATCTCCGGGGAAAGGTAGAAAATCGCGCTCCGTTTGTAGGGAATGCGGCTTATCAACTTGAGGATGGTACTGGCAGTATTTGGATTTTAACCAAGCAAGATTTGCCCCAGCTTGGCGATGAAGTGTTGCTGAAGGGAGAAGTCCGCTACAAGAGTATTACTCTGAAGGAATTGGCCGGAAAAGATTTAGGTGAAGTTTATGTTGAGGAAATGGAACAATTAAAGCGCACTCCAGCGGCCACTCAATAAAAATAGGAAGATACTAATTTCTTTCAATAACTAAGTACCTCAATTTCATAAAAATCAAAGGTTTGTAGTTGCGCCCAAACGCTGTGGGTAGGTTTATTTATGCTGAAAGTCGCTCGACTATAATAGCCTCGTCGGGGCGGGTTTATCAGCTTTTTTGTTTATATTACAGATTACGGTTAACCTGCCCCTCAATCAAATTCTGCCCTATCTCGTAAATAACTTCTTCCCTCTTCCTTCTCTCCTCAATATCCCTCCGTTAAATCCATTAAATCCGTTAATCCCGTACATTGCTCGTTGTAGAACTTTCGTAATTGCTCAACCCCCTTGACAAGAAGACAAGATAGACATTAGATAAAGGAATGGAAAAACTCCCCGACCTAAAAC
>NZ_JAUBRI010000144.1:1978-5160 GCF_036701795.1 Microcoleus sp. N9_A1 | reverse complement strand
ATGACTGGCTGTTTGGTGATGGGGGAGATGATACTTTGATTGGGGGTATTGGGAATGATCGCTTTGTGTTAAGCGCTCATAGCGGTATTGATACTGTGCTCAATTTTTCTGTAGGAACTGATAAGTTTGTCCTGGCTGGTGGCTTGAGTTTTGAGGCTTTGCAAATTCACCCGATGGCGAAGGGCGCACTGCTACAAGTTGCGGCTACGGGCGAGGTCTTGGCTCAGGTTTTTGGTGCTGATAATACTATTACTTCTCTGGATTTTCTCACTCTTTCTCCTTAATACCACAGCCCATTAAATTCGCTACATTTTTCCTAAAATTATAGCAACTCGGTTTGTTAAACAAACCGAGTTGCTATAATTTGTGATAAAAAATATCAAGCCGATGAATTATTGGTGATTCGACTTGCTGACGACCCTAAAATTGGTTGTTGGTGAGTCATTCATTCTTGACAAAAGCCAGAAACCGAAGTTGATAACTACAAAATTTATAACCATTTTTTGAGGGAAGTATAGATTATCTGACATTTGGCTGATTGACAGCCCTAAAATGGGTTTTTGATAAAGAATTAAGTCTTATTAAAAATCTTAAAGCTAAGCTTTATTTACTACAAATACGAAGGTATGTCAACTGCATTTAGGTAAACAAATATCGAATTAAAAGGTAGATATTCGTAGATTGCGATTGTTTTTTTCTGATTGTAAAATAATTTAGCACCACGTCTGAATTGGCTAAAAAACCCCTAATTTACCAGGTAAATACAGCTAACTGCTACTTTAGGAAGATGTCGCGCCCAAAAAAAACGAAGTAAATAGAACTTGTTAAGTATGCGAATCGAGAAATTACCAATTAGAGATTTCCATTGGCAATTAACAATAATATCTACCACTGAAGATTGACAATTAACAAATCAAGGAGCCATCTAACTCATGAAAAATTTATGGTGCAACTACTCTTCGCCAATTCACAAATCAAGTTGCGATCGCCGCGACACCGACTGCATAAAAGCTTCTTTGATTGGGGCGCAGTTAGTCAGTGATCGGGCGATCTGTATTTCCTGTTTAACAAAAGCGACTTGGGGCGTCAAGACTAAACCTAAAAAACATTTAGTTTGCATCGACCCGAGGGTAGAGAATTATCAGCATCTTGTCAGCGGAGTCAAACCAGGGACAGAGATAATTGTCCTGGATCGAACTCTGGACGGAGTAGAACAAATTACAGAAATTCTAGCTAAACGCAGCTTAATTGCCAGCCTTCAGATTGTTGCTCACGGCAATGAAGGTTCTGTGCAACTGGGGTCAACTGTACTGAAAGATGAAAACTTACCAAAGTACGATCGGCATTTGCAGCAGTGGCGAAATGCCTTCAGCGAAAAAGCCGATATTTTATTATTAGCGTGCAGGGTTGGGGCTGGAAAATCAGGGATTGCTTTCGTGCGGAAGCTGAGAGAATTAACAGGGGCAAATATAGCCGCTGCCAACAATCTAATTGGCAGTGCAAAATTAGGAGGAAACTGGCAATTAAATGTTACAGCAGGACGAGTAAAAACCGCAATAGCCTTTGAAACAAAAACCCAGGAAACTTACAGTTCTGTCCTCGCGACTTTAGTTGACGAAACTTTTCAAGACGTAAGTCTAACAGGGCCTTGGATATCTGGGTCCAACGGCATGTCAGAGGCTCCAGCTTTAACATCAGGAACCGGATCGGAGAATTTTCCGGGTTTGAACATCGACCCGCCCGGCACCGGGGCTTTGAGATTAACTTCAAGAAATTTTGACCAATCTACTTTTGCCATCTATAACAGTTCGGTACCAGTCAGCAGTGGCCTGAAAATTGTCTTCGATATATTTACCTACAACGGCACTTCACGTCCTCCGGTTTCAGCCAATTTGACAGGGGACGGCACAAGTTTCTTTTTAATTGACGGTACTGTGACGCCAACAATAGCTGGAGGCTATGGAGGTTCTCTCGGCTACGCCCAAAATACAGATACAAATCAGCCCGGTTTACGGGGAGGTTATTTAGGAATTGGATTTGATGAATTCGGAAATTTTTCAAGTGAAGAGAGAGGGCGTGTAGGCGGAGTTGGGGCGAGACCAGATTCGGTAACGCTTCGAGGTCGCGAATCTACGCAATATCAGTTTTTAACTTCTACGTTTGTGCCGCAGGGAATAGATAATATTCCCGATACCGTAAATCCTCTGCCTCCAAACGGGCCGAACAACACCATTACTAGCATTCGGGAACTAGCCAGAAGAAGAGTTCAAGTTATTTTGGAACCTCCCACTTCTGCAACGCCAAACCGTCTCACTGTTAACTTTGATCTCAACAATAATGGTTCGTTTACAGATGTGGGCGAGACTATTATCGACATTGCCAATTTAGAGGCAATAAACGGGCCAATCCCGCAAACATTCAAATTTGGTTTTGCTGGTTCAACGGGAGACGCAACAAATATTCACGACGTTCGCACTTTGTCGATCCAAACTATAGACGTGCCGCTTACTACAGCAGATGTTGCGACAACGAAAAAAGGCCCGCCCGCTGCGGCACCGGGCAGCAGCATTACTTACACAATTACGACAGTAAATAATGGCCCGAACCCGGCTGAAAACGTGCTGGTTGAAGACCAACTGCCCCGAGGGGCAGTATTTGGCAGTGCCGACGGCGACGGCACTTTCAACCCGACAACGAGACTGGTCACCTGGCCAACCATTCCGAATTTACCTGTTGGGGCCACAGCCACCCGCACCGTAACTGTTACGACCCCAACTACACTCGGCCCTATTACCAACAGTGTATTCAGCAGCAGCAGTACGATCGATCCTGTACCCGGTAACAACAGCGGCAGCAGCCCGGATGCGAGAGTAACGACCACTATTACGAACGATAGCGCCGATGTAGTGACGCTCAAAACCGGGCCCGCTACTGCGATCGCCGGATCGACTGTCACCTACACAATTACCGCAGCTAACAGTGGGCCGAGTCCGGCAGCCAATGTGGCGATCGCCGATAGCATTGTGGCGGGTTTAACAGGAGTCAGCGTCTCCGAGGGCGGAACTTACAACGAAACTACAGGTATTGTGACTTGGCCAGCGATCGCATCCCTAGCCAGCGCAGCCAGCACCAACAGAACCGTCCGTTTCGCAGTTCCCGCCACCGGCGGCCCCATCGCCAAC
>NZ_JAUBRI010000144.1:0-1878 GCF_036701795.1 Microcoleus sp. N9_A1 | reverse complement strand
CCCCAATCCTGCCAACAACAACGGCAGCAACCCGTCGGCGCGAGTCACCACTACTATCACCGATAGCGCTGATGTAGTGACGGTCAAAAGCGGGCCCCCTACTGCGGCTGCGGGTTCGACTGTCACCTACACAATTACGGCAGCCAACAGTGGGCCGAGTGCGGCAACCAATGTGGTGATCACCGACACCATTGTTCCGGGTTTAACAGGAGTCAGCGTCTCGGAGGGCGGAACTTACAACGCAACTACAGGTATTGTGACTTGGACGGCGATCCCATCCCTAGCCAGCGCAGCCAGCACCAACAGAACCGTCCGTTTCGCAGTTCCCGCCACCGGCGGCCCCATCGCCAACACTGCTAGCAGCACCTCAACGAGCCCAGACCCCAATCCTGCCAACAACAACGGCAGCAACCCGTCGGCGCGAGTCACCACTACTATCACCGATAGCGCTGATGTAGCTACGATCAAAAGCGGGCCCCCTACTGCGATCGCCGGATCGACTGTCACCTACACAATTCTCACCGAAAACAGAGGACCCAGTACCGCCACTAACATCACCGTTACAGACAGCATCGTTCCCGGTTTAACGGGCGTTACAGCATCCAACGGCGGTAGTTACAACCCAGCCACAGGCATTGTCAGCTTTCCGCCCATTGCCAGCTTAGCTGATGGCGTGGCCGTCAGCCGGACTGTCAGATTCCCAGTCCCGGCGACCGGCACTGTCAGCAACACGGCAAGAAGTACCTCAACCACTAATGACCCAAATCCCGACAACAATAACGGCCGCGATCCCGGCGCAACTGTTAGCACCAGCATCGCCTCTGCCCCGACTCCGACTCCGACTCCCCCACCCGCACCGACTCCGACTCCGACGCCCGCCAACCTACGGCCGATAGCTAACAACGTCAACCTTGAGATCGCCCCCAGCAGCACTGTGCCGATCGCAGGACTCGGAGGAAGTGATCCCGACGGGTCGATCGCATCCTTCACCATCAACACCGTCCCACCAGCAAATGAAGGGCTGATATTTTTAGGCAATCCCGATACTGGGGGCAGGATTATCCGCGCCGGTCAAATTCTGACACCTGCTGACATTAACCAATTATTTTTCCAATCGACAGCCAACTTTACAAGAGCAAATTTCACCTACAGCGCTACAGACAACCAGGGCGCTACCAGCCGCGCCAGGGCTACTGTATCGGCGCTGGAGCAGGTGCCAAACAAACCGCCAGTAGCTAACAACGTCGACCTCGATATCGCCCCCAGCAGCACTGTCTTGATCGCAGGACTAGGCGGCACAGATCCAGACGGGTCGATCGAATCTTTCACCATCAACACCGTCCCACCAGCAAATGAAGGGCTGATATTTTTAGGCGATCCCGATACTGGGGGCAGGATTATCCGCGCCGGTCAAATTCTGAGACCTGCTGACATTAACCAATTATTTTTCCAATCGACAGCCAACTTTACAACAGCAAATTTCACCTACAGCGTTACAGACAACGAGGGCGCTACCAGCCCCGCCAGCGCTACTGTCTCTGCCATTCCCCGGAACGAACCAACACCACCAACACCAACACCAACACCACCAACACCACCAACACCACCAACACCAACACCAGCGCCAGAACCAACACCAACACCACCAACACCACCAACACCAACACCAGCGCCAGAACCAACACCAACACCACCAACACCACCAACACCAACACCGACGCCCATACCCGCGCCAGAACCAACACCAGCGCCCATACCCGCGCCAAAACCAACACCACCAACACCGACGCCCATACCCGCGCCAGAACCAACACCAGCGCCAGAACCAACCCCCATATTCAACCAAGTACCCGAACCCGATACCAGTTGCGGTTGCGA
>NZ_JAUBRI010000143.1:0-5509 GCF_036701795.1 Microcoleus sp. N9_A1 | reverse complement strand
TTAATTTAACCCCTGGACGTGTTGCTCAATCAATGTTGTCGCTTTTAGTTGACATTGGTACTCCCGCAAAAATGCCTTGCGCAGAGGGGAAAATCTCCCGGCTGGGAACAAGGAAAGGTACGTACCAAGGCACCATGCTATCCCACTGTGAAAAAACGGGTTTCTCGACGCAAAAAGTCTTCAAGATTGGCTATTTAACCTTCTCTCTCTTGAGTTTTTGAGCAACAGCTTGCCGGATCTTCCAAGGCAGCTACTTTTAGATGCGATCGTTTTTTAGTCTAAACTCCAGTCATAAGTTATTTGCTGTTATTGATTTGACTTCTTACAAAAAGATGGTTGCTAGTAAGGACTTCAGTCCTTAAGTAATTAATTAGCAAATCCGGGTCTCAAGTCCCGGATTTTGTTTTTAGTAAGGACTTTAGTCCTTAATTACTGTTGAATCAGTTAGTTTTATAATCTTCCTCAGTCCAGCAGCGCGGCAGAACTTCCCCAGACGGAAAAACCAATTTATTCTTCTCAAAAGTAGCAGGCTCTTGCTCCTCTTGACCTGCTTGACTTTTGCCCCCCACCTCTTTTTTTGTAGGGCTGACTAAAGTCTCAATGTCGATGATTTCTATCAAATCGCCGGATTCTTTTTCTTGTAAAAGCATAGTTTCTCCTTGTCAATTAATGGTGAGTTAGGGTGTGAGGACAACTTTGATGCAGTTGTCTTTTTTCTGTTTGAAAATCTCGTAGGCGTGGGGCGCTTCATCCAATTTCATTCGGTGCGTAATCACGAATGAGGGGTCAATTTCGCCTTTTTGAACCCGATCGAGCAAAGGGCGCAAATAGCGGTGAACGTGCGTCTGTCCCATTTTCATGGTCAAGCCTTTGTTGAAAGCTGCACCTAGGGGCACTTTGTCAACAAAACCGCCGTAAACGCCGGGAATTGAGACTGTGCCGCCTTTGCGACAGGCGAGGATTACTTGTCGCAGCGCGGTAGGCCGATCGCTCTCCAAGCGCACAGCTTGCTTGGCTTTGTCGTACAAAGCATCGAAACCGGTACCGTGGGCTTCCATTCCCACCGCGTCGATACAAGCGTCTGGCCCGCGTCCCCCCGTCATTTCGGTGACGGCTTCCCCCGCGTCCATTTCTTCGTAGTTGATGATTTCAGCCCCAGCCGCGGCCGCCATTTGCAAGCGTTCCGGTACTCTGTCGATCGCAATTACTCGATCGGCCCCCAGCATAAACGCACTTCTGATCGCAAATTGTCCGACTGGGCCGCATCCCCAAATACCAACAGTATCTCCCGGCTGAATATTGCAGTTTTCGGCCGCCATATAACCGGTGGGAAAGATATCAGTGAGGAACAATACTTGTTCGTCAGAAAGTCCGTCTGGAATTTTTAAAGGGCCGACATCTGCAAACGGAACCCGCGCGTATTCTGCTTGACCTCCTGCATAGCCACCCGTTAAATGAGAGTAGCCAAACAGTCCCGCCGGTGAATGACCGTAGATTTTTTCAGCCAAGGCCGCATTCGGGTTCGAGTTATCGCACAGCGACCACAAGTCCTTGTTGCAAAAGAAACAACTGCCGCAAGAAATCGTAAAAGGAATTACAACGCGATCGCCCTTTTTCAAGTTCTTAACTTCGCTGCCGAGTTCGACTACTTCCCCCATGAATTCGTGGCCCATGATGTCGCCCGATTGCATTGTCGGGATGAAGCCGTTATAGAGGTGCAAATCAGAGCCACAGATTGCTGTAGACGTGATTTTAACTATCGCATCGCGCGGATTGATAATTGTTGGGTCTGGTACATTATCAACTCGCACATCATTTGCTCCGTGCCAGCAAAGAGCTTTCATTAGTTCGTTTTCCTCTAGTTAACTACTAGCTAGCAGATTTTTGATTCTAAATCTTAAATTTACTACGCCGATAAATTACCTGCTTGGATGTTTTAATTTTAAGCATATAAAATATATTCTCTCTCTATCCGAGGTATAATTTATAAATCTATCTTTCGGTTGTTTTCAATAACAAAAAAGGTAGAGCTTATCCAGACTAAATTGCAGGGGATTTCACATTCTTCTGTTAACCGCCAACAGCTAACAGCGACATGGCTGAGGGAGCGCGCGGCGATCGCCGCGCGCTCGCCTCTCACAATCAATAATATTTTTGCATTTTTCTCACTGAGTGCGAAAACTTGGCTCACATTAGATAAGCAGCGACCGAAAACTTCTCAAGTAAAAGCGGGTTTATCGATTATTAAGTAGGGTGCGTGACTTTTGTATAGCTAAACACTCCGCCCAAATCTTGAGAATCACGCACCCTGCTTAAGGAGGATTAATCGTCAAAAATTGTATCATTAGTTATAGCTAAAAGCCGAGCTTGCGCTAAAGTTGTTAAAGATTAAAATTTATCGATCGCCTTTTATGCCTTACACTGCATCTACCCCAACAGACCCCAATCAACCCAACATCCGCAATGCCGACCACCGCCTACTAGAATTCACCAAGCTAACTCCGATGATGCAGCGGTATGTGGAAGTGAAAGAACAGTATCCCCACGCACTTTTATTGTTTCGAGTCGGAGATTTTTTTGAGTGTTTTTTCCAAGATGCCGTGACAATTTCGCGGGAATTAGAACTTGTTTGTACTAGCAAAGAAAGCGGCAAAGAAATCGGTAGAGTGCCGATGACAGGAGTGCCGCACCACGCCCTCGACCGCTACAGTTCTCAGTTAGTAGAAAAAGGGTATGCTGTGGTAGTTTGCGACCAAGTTGAAGATGCTTCGATTGCCGCCCGTGAAGGTCGCCAAGTCAAGCGAGAAATTACCCGCATTCTCACTCCCGGAACTTTGACGGATGATGGAATGCTCAAACCCAGACAAAATAATTTTTTAGCAGCAGTCGTCATCGCTGGGGAACATTGGGGATTAGCTTATACAGATATTTCTACGGGAGAATTCGTCACTACCCAAGCAGACAGTTTAGAACAATTAACTCTAGAATTGCTGCGCTTGCAGCCTTCGGAAGTGCTGGTTCCAACTAATGTGGTGCTAACTAATGCGCCGGATTTGGTGACGATGTTGAGGCCCGGAGAGAAATCAGAGCATTTACCCGATTGTTTGCCGACTTCGTTTTGCTATTCTTTGCGATCGCAAATTCCGTTTACTTTGTCCGAAGCAAAACAGAGAATCCTGCAAAAGTTCAAAGTGCGATCGCTCGAAGGCATGGGATGCGGACACCTTTCCTTCGCAGTGCGCGCCGCCGGCGGTTTGCTGCAATATCTCGAAGAAACTCAAAAGGAAAAAGCAGTTTCTTTGCAAAGATTGCACACTTATACTCTCACCGATTTTCTCACCCTAGACTACCAAACCAGGCGCAATCTCGAAATTACTCAAACAGTGAGAGATGGGGTTTTTCATGGTTCGCTGCTGTGGGCTATAGACAAAACCAGCACCGCAATGGGAGGCCGCGCTTTGCGCCGCTGGGTGCTGCAACCTTTGCTCAACATTAAAGGCATTTGCGCCCGACACGACACGATTCAAGAATTAGTAGAAAATAACGCCCTCCGCCAAGATTTGCAGCAGTTGCTGCGCCAAATTTACGACATCGAAAGACTGACAGGGCGCGCCGGTTCTGGAACAGCTAGCGCGCGGGATTTAGTCGCTTTAGCAGATTCTCTCTCGAAATTGCCGGAATTAGCCTCGATCGCAGCCCAAGGGATCTCGCCTTATTTGAAAGCCCTGCAAAATGTACCGCCAATTTTAGAAGAATTAGCAAGTAAAATTCACGCTCATTTAGTTGATGAACCGCCGATTCATTTAAAAGAAGGAGGTTTGATTCGATCGGGAATCAATCCCATGCTAGATGAAATGCGCCACACTGCGTCAGCAGACCAAGAATGGATTGCTAATTTAGAAGCAACCGAGAGAAAACGCACCGGAATTTCTAATTTAAAAGTTGGCTACAATAAAGCTTTCGGTTATTACATCAGCATTACAAAATCGAAAGTAGACCAAGTGCCGAACGACTACACCCGTAAGCAAACTCTCACCAATGAAGAACGCTACAGCACTGAAGAATTAAAAGAAAGAGAAGTGCGGATTCTGACGGCGCGGGAAGATTTAAATCAGTTGGAATACGATATTTTTGCAAAAGTGCGATCGGAGGTAGGAGAACACGCCGAAATTATTCGCAACGTTTCCCGCGCCGTGGCGGCGGCGGATATTTTGTGCGGTTTAGCAGAAGTAGCAGTTTACCAGAATTACTGCCGCCCGACTATGACAGAAAGTCGGGAAATTAAAATTATTGAAGGTTGTCATCCTGTGGTGGAAAAGTCTTTGCCGCCGGGATTTTTTGTTCCGAATTCGGCTTTTTTGGGTCGGGAAGCATCGCTAAATCGCCCCGATTTAATAATTTTAACGGGGCCGAATGCTAGTGGGAAAAGCTGCTACTTGCGGCAGGTGGGTTTGATCCAGTTAATGGCGCAGATGGGCAGTTTTGTGCCGGCGAAAGCTGCGACTTTGGGAATTTGCGATCGCATTTTTACCCGCGTCGGCGCAGTAGATGATTTGGCAACGGGTCAGTCTACGTTTATGGTGGAAATGAACGAAACTGCCAATATTCTCAATCACGCGACGCCGCAATCATTGGTTTTGTTAGATGAAATTGGCAGGGGAACGGCAACTTTTGACGGACTTTCGATTGCTTGGTCTGTGGCAGAATATTTAGCCAGCGAGATTCGGGCGCGGACAATTTTTGCGACTCACTATCACGAATTAAATGAGTTAGCTTCTATTTTGGATAATGTCGCAAATTATCAGGTGACAGTGAAAGAATTGCCGGATCAAATCGTATTTTTGCACCAAGTTCAGCCGGGAGGTGCTGACAAATCTTACGGAATTGAAGCGGGCAGATTGGCCGGTTTACCGCCGTCGGTGATTGACCGGGCGAGACAGGTGATGAAGCAGATTGAGAAACATAGCAAAATTGCGATCGGGCTACGAAAGGGTGTTAAAAAAGATGGCAAAAAAGAGTCTGAGGGCGAACAGTTGGATATTTTTGATGATTGAAATTTCCGGTGGTAAAAAAAGTTTGTAGTAACTTCTATAGTGCACCCTTTTCAATAAGCCTTTCATATCAAATCTGTTAGAATCGGAATTATTCCTATCTCTATTCTCGACAAGCGCGTGAATCAGCGTCAATCCCTTGTTATCTGCGGTGAATAAATTCTCTTTTTTGACCGCAGATATAGGCAGATTAACACAGATTAACGCAGATGAATTAGATGGATTCCGGTTGGTTGCACCATCTGTGATTGTTGAGTGTTGACTGGATTTTACTATTCCGATGCTGTTAGAGAGTCGATGGCAGAGTGTCCTCTACCATCTCTCCTACAAAACCGTGCTTGCGACTGTCGGGTAAGAGAGCATACGTCGCCGTATCTCCCTCGTCGGGTAAGGTTCGAGCGTCGCCGCTCTCCCCTCCCCTGAGAACGCAGCATGAGAGTTTCCAACTCACTGCGCTC
>NZ_JAUBRI010000142.1:0-5669 GCF_036701795.1 Microcoleus sp. N9_A1 | reverse complement strand
ATTGTTTATACGCCCTTTATTTCACATTTGGGTACACAATGCAAGGGCTAATTGAGAATGGTGCAAGATCTCAGTTTCAACCGACTGGGGAGATATGGCAATCCTTCTTCAAAAATTTGTCTTTCAGTCCTCTTTGAGAGGACTTTCGCTATGAGACGGGGGTTTTCAACCCCCGGCGGACTTGTGGGTTAGCGTGAGGATTTTGAGCGCGGGCGATTGCAGTGAATTATCGGAGATTTGCGCTCTAATTTCTTTAGTTAGGTGGCGAGAAACCGGGTTTCTGCGACAATTTAGGTTAACTACCAGAGATATCGCAAGAAACCCGGTTTCTGGAATTAGGGTGAGTGGCGAGAAACCGGGTTTCTGCGACAATTTAGGTTAAGTACCAGAGATATCGGAAGAAACCCGGTTTCTGGGATTGTGCGACATTTTTTACAATGGAATCCAATCCAACTTATCGATCCATTCTTCAGCCTCAGAAGTCTCCCAAACCATCACAATTTCCTCAGCCCACCTGCCTAAACTTGCACTCGGACGCACCCAAAAAAGTCCCCACATTTGTCCTCCTCCTGCCGCCCTGTAGTCTGCCAAATGTCCCGGAATACTTTTGCGATTATCCGTCACCAATAGTCGCTGCGACGATACCAAATACGTGAGAATACCTGGATCTAAAGTTCCCAATGGTGGTGCACCCAAATCACCCACCCGCAAAATATCTATTTCCGGTTGCAGGAGTAAAACAGCAGTCTTAAGTTTACTAGGCAAATTTTCATCTATTAAGAAACGAGTTTTCACTGAATTCTTAGTAACTCCTGTTCTCGTTGTGCTTTAATTAATCTCATACGTTTTACTACATCAGAAGGTTCTTTAGCCAACCATTCCTGATAACGTTCTTCCCGCCACCGGGCCAAGCGCAACATATAAGCATCCATCTGTCTGCGATTGTGCAGATAGTACGTGAGACTAGCGTAAATTTTCTCAAAGTTCAGACTTGGTAATTCTTCCAGAATTTGCTCTGGCGAATATCCGCTCAAGTAATATTTAATCACATCATCGATGCCAATCCGATGTCCTTTGATGCGGATATCATCGGGGTCGAGAAACTCAAAATAATCTTCTAGCTGCATTTGTTTATATCCCAACTCTTAAATTAATTATATCTCAATCGTTTTTGAGTATAACTTTTTTAGGAAAATTCTTGCTGGCGAGAAACCGGGTTTCTGCGACAATTTTCGGCTGAGTACGAGAAATATAGGAAGAAACCCGGTTTCTGGGATTAGTCCAGGTCGAATTCTATCGCTGCGTGGCGAGAAACCGGGTTTCTGCGAATAATCTGGGCTAAGTACGAGAAATAAGGGAAGAAACCCGGTTTCTGGGATTAGCTGCGTGGCGAGAAACTGGGTTTCTGCGACAATTTGGATTGAGTACCAGAAATAAGGCAAGAAACCCGGTTTCTGAGATTAGCCTCCATCCACACAAAGGATCGCAAATTACCTCCCAGTCAGCGTATCCGCATAAGGATCTGGCAAAGCTTGCTGCACCTCCAAAAGCGACAAAGAATCACCCGTCAACGGTTCGCTAATCAATTTTTTTTTTAGCTCATCCCCTCGCCTGTCGCGCTCTTGCAACTTCAGCAATTCCTCTTGATAAACAGCAACAATTCTCCCTAAACTCACCACCAAATCATCCCAATTTTCATCTCCTACCAACTTCTCAGAAATTCCCTCAAATAACTCTCCCGCCTGCCTTTTTTGAACATAAGCCTTCAAAAGCTTTCCCGACTTTTGCAAAACCGCCTGATAAATATCCCCATCCGACCACCACAGCCCCTGTTGACTCAGCAGCCAAGTTAAAATATACTCGCGAGCGTGTTGCTCCTTCACCCAGGCTGCCAGATACTGCAAATCTTCCATAATTACAACAGTCTCCTAAATTTTTCTCAAAATGTCCGTGTTTGTATCTATCGTTACTGCGATCGACTCAATATCTGTCTCATTATCACTCACCGATCTCTTTAATATCCCTTAAATCTTAAAAAAACCCTACTGATTCACCAAACATCAATTTTTTGAATATAGAAGTACACTTAAACCGACATCTTGTATCAAGCTCGGTTAACAAGCTTTCCGGCCTGTTCCACAAAGAGTAAATTCTTTCTCAGGTTGAGAAGGCTCTGAGTTTCCCACTTACCCAGTATTTTTATGACAAAGCAAAATTTTGGTTTAATCGGTCTAGCAGTGATGGGCGAAAACCTAGCCCTCAACGTCGAAAGCAGAGGTTTCTCCGTGGCTGTGTACAACCGCACAACAGCTAAAACCGACGACTTCATGGCCAAACGCGCCCCCGGCAAAAACATTGTAGCCGCCAAGACTCTCACAGAATTCGTCGATGTCCTAGAAACCCCGCGCCGCATCTTAGTCATGGTGCAAGCTGGGAAAGCCGTAGATGCAGTCATCGACCAGCTCAAACCCATGCTGTCACCGGGCGACATGATTATTGACGGCGGCAACTCCCTCTACGACGACACCGAACGCCGCACCAAAGATTTAGAAGCAGCCGGACTGGGATTTGTCGGTATGGGCATCAGCGGCGGCGAAGAAGGCGCGCTCAACGGTGCTAGCCTCATGCCCGGTGGCACCCACGCAGCTTACGGCATCCTAGAGCCGATTCTCGTCAAAATTGCGGCTCAAGTAGATGATGGCCCCTGCGTCACTTTCATCGGCCCTGGTGGCGCTGGTCACTACGTGAAGATGGTGCACAACGGCATTGAGTACGGGGATATGCAGCTCATTGCCGAAGCCTACGATTTGCTCAAAAACGTGGCGGGACTCAACGGTCAGCAGTTGCAAGAAGTATTTGCCGAATGGAATACTACCGACGAACTCAACTCGTTTTTGATTGAAATTACGGCTAATATTTTCAAGTACATTGACCCGGAAACTAAGCATCCCTTAGTTGAGGTAATTATGGACGCTGCCGGTCAAAAAGGCACCGGCCGCTGGACTGTAATGAGTGCTTTAGAATTGGGCGTGAGCATTCCCACAATTATCGCTGCGGTGAATGCCAGAATCATGTCTTCTTACAAAGCAGAGCGCGTCAATGCTTCCCACGAACTGACGGGGCCTAGCACCAAGTACGAAGGCGATCCTAAAGAGTTTGTGAACAAAGTTCGCGATGCACTTTACTGCTCGAAGATTTGCTCCTATGCACAAGGTATGGCGCTGTTGAGCGCTGCTTCTAAGTCGTACAATTATGACTTGAGTTTGAGCGAAATTTCCCGAATTTGGAAAGGCGGCTGTATCATTCGCGCTCGGTTTTTGGACAAGATTAAAACAGCTTTCAAGGATGATCCTGCGTTGCCGAATTTGCTGTTAGCGCCGGAGTTCAAACAGAGCATTCTCGATCGCCAAACAGCTTGGCGCGAAGTGTTGTCTACGGCTAGCCTGCTGGGGATTGCTGTACCGGCCTTCAGCGCGTCGCTGGACTACTTCGACAGCTATCGGCGCGAAAGATTGCCGCAAAACCTCACGCAAGCTCAGCGCGATTATTTCGGGGCTCACACCTACGAGCGCACCGACAAACCGCGCGGTGAATTCTTCCACTCTGAGTGGACGCAGGCTGCTCAAGAGTCGCTGCAAACGGGTACTACGGACTAATCTTTGTAGCTAATTAACCGTAAGGTGCGTCAGGTGAAACCATCAGCAAGCTGAAAAAACATTCACCTCTGACGCACCCTACAATAATTCTGGCACTCCTGTATCAAAATACTTGGCTGTACTGCAAGTCTGTTACAGATTTTACGCGGCAAACAGGTTCGCAGAGAAACACTAGCAGCGATGAACATTCAGCAACAAACGTTATGCTAGGATGTAAATATTCAAAGGCAAAAATTACTTGATCTCGATAGCCTTGGTCGTTGTCGCATACCCACACCGTCATCAGCTTTTTACCAATCAAAGACTTACACCAAAAGGGAGTATCTGCCACATCAGGAACTGTAGCAGTTTCCAGTAATATCTCTACCTCGTCAGTATCAGAAATTGGCAGCAGCGTAACGGTTGTATCTTGAAAAACAAGTTGAACTTTATCGAGAGATAGTCGCTCGCTACCATCTTCTTTGTATTCAATAATCGATACTGCCGTCAGAGTTTGTCCAATGGGAAATTCATCTATTTCCATATTTATCACGCTTTTTACTTGCTTGTTTAAGCATTTTAATTGCTTTTCTTGCCTCTTCATCTCCCTCTGTTGCCAGATTTGCTAATGCACCAACTGTGAAATTACAATAATCTGTTCGGAGTTCGGAAATCTGACCTTGACCGCCTCCACGTTGTCGAATGGCATCAGCGATAATCTCATCTTTCATGTTAACAAGATTGCCAATTATTTTGATGCCACCCGGTGTAAGTTTGACTCCCTCCTGTTCATCCATTCACATTACTTTCGTGTATTGTGTATGAGTATATTTTACACCTTTTAATTGCACTGTCAAATCTTGACTGTTTTGTAAAATACTTGAACTAGAGTGCCAACAGTAAGCCCGTAGGGTACGTCAGGCGAAACCATCAGCAAAGTGAACAAACATTCAGCCCGCTTCGCACCCTACAATAACTAAAAATTAGTCAACTGTGAAAAACAGATACTGCGATTGCTTAGTTCCTCGCAATGACACAAAAAAGTGCTAACCGAAGCGTATTGACATATAGAAGTTCTACATCGCTGATTGCCTGAAATCAAAACAATTCAACCAGCACTCGATACCCACGTATCAACCGTTTGCTGCAACCCCTCTCGGTAGCTAATATAGCGCGGACTCCACCCAAACTGCTGGCGGAATGAGTCGTTATTGACGGTAGTAGAAAGCTTTAACAAATCCACTTGTTGAGGGGTGACAACTAACACCAGTGCTAGCGGTGTCAGCCACATGGGGATGCGCGCGGGGCGTTTTCTGCCCAGGGTGAAGGCGAATCGATCGATAAAATCAGCAAAAGACACCGGCACACCATCGACAACGTTAAAAATTGCACCCTTCGGTTCCTGTTCGGCTACCTTTACCAAAGCCGCCGCCGCATCCTCAAAGTGCAGCCAGTTTCCCAAATTGCTCTCTGGCCCGGCAAAATAGGGACGACCCAGTTTAAAGGATTTAATATACAATTTGAGGTCTTCCGATTCAGGCCCGTACAGGTATCCCAGCCGCAATACACAATTGGGAACCTGACTGTTTGTTACCTGGTTTTCGGTGGCGATCGCCATTTTGAAAATAGAGTCATCACCAGGTACACTCTGGGGTGTGCTTTCTGTTGCATCTCTCGCATTCCCGTACAGAAAACTGTAGCTGGTGTGAATTAGCAACTTAATATCCGTGTCTTTTACCGCTGTCAGCAGTGCACCAGTCGTTACCGAAAGTGTTTTATCGAATCCCTTCCAATCTTGGCCATCGCTAAGCAGCGTATTTGCCTTTTGGGGAGTCAGGTTAACAACCACATCTGCATTTGCCACCAGAATCGCATCCCTAAGTTGCACAGCGTTGGAATGGTCAGTTTCTACCGCGATTCCACCGTGGGAATGCACGGCTGCTACACCATCTTTTTCCTGATTCATTTACGCTGAACATTTCTCTACATAGCTGTGCAATGCTGGAGATGTAACGATAGCAATCCCGTCATTAC
>NZ_JAUBRI010000141.1:0-5706 GCF_036701795.1 Microcoleus sp. N9_A1 | reverse complement strand
GGATGGGATTTTCCATGATTTATTTTGTTTCTAACTTCTCAAACCCAGTCTAGCTGGACTTGTGTGTACACGGTAGCTCCAAGGAGGGGGCTTTGTTTTTGGCGAAAAATCCCGCGAGGTACGTCTGCGGTGCAGTTCCCACTCTAGTTCGTGATTCGATACCCTCTTAACTGCTTTTTTTAAGAGGCTGTCGGGATTTCGCGGCTCGACTCCTGTAAACTATCAAACTAGAATTAAGCAGCAAGAAAAGTTAGAATAACGGCAAAACTGAATATTGCCCAGAACAGCCAAACTATCTTTACCGAAGATTAGTCGAGAAAACCAGCCGAATATCAGCCAATATCTTGATTTTGCCTGAATAAAGATGTCCAAGGTCTACAGCACGGCGGAACTCATTAAAATCCTCGAAGAAGAGCGCCAAGCCTGCTTGCATGGGCGGCGTCTCAATTTGACTGAAACTCCTGCTACAGGCAACCCCGTGATTGACCGCTTTCTCAAATCTGAGGGCGTTCAGAAGTTCACTGCCTATCAAAATTTTAAGGCTGCCGTGCACGAATACCAGCGGGAACATCAAGTTTCTGGGATTGTTTGGCGGGAAATGGCGGTTAAAGGCAATACTCTACGCTATCCGGCAGTGGATGACGAATTAATAGCTCTACCGGTTGATTTGATTACGTTGAAGGCAGCTAAGATTTCTATGTTGGAATTCTGGCAGCAGGTAACTGCCGGGATGGATTTATATTTAAGCATTAACAGCGGGAAGGATTTTCGATCGATCGAGCCGGTTGATGTAGAGGCTATAGCCCAGCGCACAGAATGGGCCAGTCTCTCGAAGTGGGAAAAGTTGGATTTTCTAGAAATTTTGTTGCAGTTGGGCTGGGGAAAGCCGGAGGAAGCTTATTATAAGCGGGGATGGCCCACCTCCGGCAGCGAGTACATTCACGCCGTCAAACCCGGACAGCGGCCGATTTGTTAATTAGTCAGTAGTCAGTAGTCAGTAGTCAGTAGTCAGTAGTCAGTAGTCATAGTGCTGTCCCCGCTCGCGAACGTTATTAGTCAGTAGTCAGCAGTCAGTAGTCAGTAGTTACTGATTATTGGGAGATATTCAAAACAAATAACAAATAACAATTGCCAACTGCCAACTGTCAACTGTCAACTGTCAACTGCCAACTGTCAACTGTCAACTGTCAACTGTCAACTGACATCTGACAAAGCATCAAGCCAAACCACTGATTTGGATCTGTCCAAACCTGCACCGGCATTAAACCACGCTGCGAAAGTTCTTTTTTTACAGTATTGAGATTAAACTTGCGCGATATTTCGCTGCGGATAGTTTCTCCCGCTGCAAATTCAACCGTTAAATTGAGAGAACGCAACTGCACTGTTTGCGCTTTTTTACTTTTTAAGTGCATTTCAATTTGACATTCCTCTTGATTGTGAAAAGCCCAATGCTCGAACTGTGATAAATCAAAATTTCCCTGATATTTTCGATTTAAATGCCGCAGCATATTCAAGTTAAATGCCGCCGTTACTCCTTGACTGTCATCGTATGCAGGCTCTAAAATATCCTTAGATTTGTCCAAGTCAATTCCCAGCAAGAAATACTCTCCCGGCTGCAATGCACCGACAATTTGCGAGAAGAATAAATCGCATTCTTGAGCGTTGAGATTGCCGAGGGTACTGCCGAGAAAGCAAATCATTCGGGTTGGCAACGGCGACGGTGCAATTTTAGCTAAGGCTAATTCGTAAGTGCTGACAAGTCCGTGAATCTGGAGCGACGGATAATCTGCCAACAGTTGACAAGCGCTGCTTTCTAGGATAGTAGGACTGATGTCGATCGGCAAATAGTGCAGGGGATACTCCAGTTGACTGTAAGCATCGAGGAGAATCCGAGTTTTGGTGGAACTGCCACTGCCGAGTTCGACAATTTCGCAGGGGCCTGTTAAATTTGCGATCGCCCCCGCGCACCGCTGCAAAATAGCCGTTTCAGTGCGTGTCAGGTAGTATTCTGGCAACTGGCAAATCAACTCAAACAGCTTCGAGCCGCGATCGTCGTAGAAATACTTTGGAGGCAAGGATTTGGGGGTTTGAGTCAACCCGCTAACTGCATCGCTGCCAGCATTGATTTCTGCGGGTGTCAGTGCCGCAGCGCTCACCAGTCGCTCTAAGTGCAGCCGGTTTTCCTTTGTTGAGGCTGAGTTTGTCGTGTCGGACAGTCTTGGGGATTTCATAAAGTAATTTTTAGATGCACATATGGGTATAGCACGCCGTCGCGTTGCCAAATATCGCGCTCAAGTCAGATTTTTCATGCCGCTCTCCGTTATGTATTGTCTCACCGGATGGCGATCGCATCCACAATTAAAACTTAAAATTTATCCACAAAAATCATCAAATAATTAACCAAACTTGTTTTATTTGAAATTGTTACATGGAAAAAAGTTAGGCATTTCGCAAACATTTTTTTTGCCCAATACTCTCTCAATCCATTTATCTGATGTTCCTAACATAAGCTTTATAATGCAAGTATTAAGGAATTTATTCATCGGACTTTTCCGATGAATAAATTCGTGACTGTGAACAAATTTGATGGTAATTATAATTACCTAGCAAACTACTTAGCGCAGCGAAAACCAGCAATAATTTGCCGCACGCCCGGATAGTACCAATTCCGAAAGGTCGATCGCAGTGCCTGCGGAAAAGTCGCCCAACTCCCCCCTTTCAAAACCCGGTGTTCTCCATCAAAATAAACTTGAGAATATCCCATGTAAGGATAACTTTTAAATCCCGGATAGGCGTCAAAGGTTGAAGCAGTCCACTCCCAAACATTGCCCAACATATCGCAGCAGCCGATCGCACTTGCTCCTTTGGGAAAGGCATCAACTGGCGAGGTATTGGCAATATTATTGCCGTGATTGCACAGGCTGCCGTTTGGCGGTTCTTCTCCCCAAGGATAGATGCGATATGTTTGATTTGTGGCATCCCAACTCGCAGCTTTTTCCCATTCGGCTTCCGATGGCAAACGCTTACCGATAAAGTTGCAGTAAGCTTCGGCTTCGTACCAACTGACACCGCAAACTGGATGATTGTTGAAAGCTGGATTTTCTGACCAATAAAGCGGTTGAGAGACGGCTTCGCCTTGCAGCCATTTCCAGCCGTCCGCTGACCACCAATCAGGGTTTTGATAGCCGCCGGATTCCATGAAATCTCGGTATTGACGGCAAGTGACGGGATAGCGATCGATCGAGTATGCTTCTAAATAACACAGGTGGCGCGATCGCTCGTTATCCAAAGCCTCAGCAGCATCGCTTCCCATGTAAAATTCCCCGCCCGGAATTTCAATCGCCGGGGAATCGGTAATTGGTAATTGGTAATCGGCAATTAATCTTCCCTCTTTCTTCTTCTTTGTATCCGTTACGTCCCTTAAATCCGTTAAATCCGTTACCAAATGCGTTGCCGAACTTTCTTCTTCCTTCTCCTGCTGCATTTGCAACACGAAAGCAACTGTTTCGCAGTGCTGGCTTTCGTGCTGAAGAATAAACCGCCAGAGACGTTCTTGCTCGTCGATTGGCGCTATTTCCAAATAATCTAACACCTTTTTTCTCACCGCGTCCAGATATAATTCAACTTCAGGTAACGTCGGCAGAAAAACCCGTTGTTTTTTCGGCAAAATATCAGCAGCAAACAGTTGGTGATACTCAGGAAAGACAGGTTCCAAGCCAGCACACCGCTGCAACAGCCACAAATCCTCAGTATAAGCAATGTGACCTAAGTGCCAGCCAACTGGACTGAAATCAGGATGAGCTTGGCGGCAAAAAGTATCATAATCGATGTCTGCAAATAGCTTGAAAGTGCCGCGGCGACACTGCTGCAAATCGCGATAAATTGCCTCTCTACAAGATTGGATAGATTTGGATATCACGATCTACTCCGGTACTGATAATGCTCTGGACTGGACACTCGTGCCAATTGCCAGCAAATAAAGGTTCAGAAGCAATGATGACGGAATCCGGGAAATTTAAATCGTCCCGCAGCCAATAGAGGGAAGGAGGAGTTTTTTGGGAAGCAAAGCGAGAGGCAACGAGCTGGTGTCCGTCGCTGATAATTATATTAGCTGAAAATTCTACTTGGTGAAAGTTTGCTAGCTCTGCCACAGTTTTCAGCGTGTTTTGCAAAGCAGCTTCTAGAGTCAGATTTGCGGCTGTCAATTCATTGACAAACAAGGCGAAGATATGCTCGGAATCTGTAGTACCGTTAATTGATTGATAAAGCGTATCGCTGAGCCGATCGCGAATTGGTCTGTAAAGAGTTTGCCGAAAATTCTTCACGAAGCCGTTGTGTACGAACAGCAGGCGATCGTTCTGAAACGGCTGACAGTTGCTCAAATCTACAGCTTGTCCTGAAGTTGCACTGCGAACGTATCCGATCGCGCATCCAGATTCAACGTATCGACTGATACTCGGAAGGTTAATGTCGCTCCAAATTGGCTGTACATTTTTATAGGTAAACGGGTCAGTATCTAGGTGTGGGTGATACCAACCAAGACCAAAACCGTCAGCATTGAGTACGCCAGAAGTCATTTCGCGGGGCTCGTAACTCTGCACAATTAGGGAATGTTCCGGCTTGTACAGAATAGCATCGAGTAAAATCGGCTCCCCGAGGTAGCCAAGCAAACGGCACATAAAATTTTTAGAGCAAACAGATTAGCATTGTAGGCCATTAACCGAGAAATTGCCCGATCGCGCATCTTGTACCAGGGCCGGAAACAGGGTTTCTTGTAAGTCACTCCCAGCATCGCAGTACAAACGGTACAGTTAAAGTAGAACCCCAGCAGCACAAGGAGACTCTTGAATGTTCCTCGACGAACTCATCCCAATGGCCAAAGAATTGATCCAACAGCCGATCGCCTTCACTGGCGGATTTTTTTCTGGCCTGCTTCGACTCAACCTTCACGAAGAGCCCGTTAAAAGCTGGATCGACGACCAAGCCGGTTCAACTTCCTACACTACTCCCCCAGCCGAACCCACCAACGGTAAAAGCACGGGGCCTCAGTCAATCTCGATCGACTAAGGAAAAACAGTAACATCCTCCCAACGCCAAACTGATTACAGTTATGGCGTGGGCTTCCAAACTTCACAGTTTGGCTTTTCGCGTTTTTCCCTTACGGGATTTCCACACTGGGGTAGATTGAATTGCTCAGTCCCCGCTAGAAAGTCTGCACAGACACAAGCGATTCCCGCAGAGCCTTTCTCAGATAGATGAAGTACAATAACAGCAGTGTGTAAACCAGTTCCAAATATTGTGCTGAGAAAGTTGACGGAATGCAAACTCGATCGCTTTTCCTAATTATTGATAATTTGTTGTGTTGATAAAACTGAAAATATATTTAAGTTTTGACCATAAATTCTCAGGTTTGTGATAAATCGGGCGAAGGGGGCGACAATTATATTACTTTCGCCCCTTTTTTTTGATTAGTTTCTTTACTTGTTTTCTCTATTTATCTGACTATTTTCCATCACTACCAAAGCATTTTTTATAATTTATGTACGTTGCCGGAGCATAAAATCTTCAAATGTAATTGTATCATGTTCCTTCTTAAATTAACTTATATTAGAACTTTATGAACCCTTATATAGGGCTTGCTGAATAAGTTCGAAAAAATCGCGTAGGCGAAGCCAGCCGCAGGCATCGCACTTGATGGGCAATTCA
>NZ_JAUBRI010000140.1:0-6026 GCF_036701795.1 Microcoleus sp. N9_A1 | reverse complement strand
AAAAAACATTTTTTCTTGTGGAACAGGCATCTTGCCTGTTACAAAATTTGATTAAAATGAATTTTGCAAGAGGTCTATTAAAAGTAGTCACGCCGGAAAGCGCCGATACAGTCAAGTAAGGGAGATATTTTTTAATCAATTTCCAGTCAGCAACTGCCGCCCGCACCGTGAATGGAGCTAAAGTTGCCACAGCAATCGCCCATCGCCAAAAAGCTAAACCTACTGGCAAAATATCCTGATTTAAAGCTCTAGCAACGATGAAGTTTCCCGCCCAAATAATCGTCGCAACTACTGCCAAAGAATAACCCATTGACATTTTATTGTTCATGATTTATGTTGCACAATCATTTGATTGATATAGCTACCGCAGATGAAGGGCATATCAACACAGATTGACGCAGATAATTCAAGAAAATAGAGAGAATGAATGCGAAACATTTTTTTATTTTGTTTGATTGTTTCTAGGTGGTTTTGTCAGTTTCATTTGAATCCAGTTAAAGATGGGAATTAGATATAAATAAAAGGCATAAGGGATAAAATCTGCATTGACGCTCAAGATAGTTGCAGGCACTAATCCGGCGATATTCCAAGGAATTAATGGAGAAATCACAACAGCGGTGTTTTCTAAGTCTACAGCAAGTTGATAATTATCTAATCCCTCTTTTCGGTATTTTTCCTCAACTAACTGATGAGTTAGAAGGATGGCGATTGTTTGGGTGCAGCCAAATGCAGCCGCTAAAATTCCTATGATTGTCGTCCCCCCAAATAAATCGCCTCTGGTTCGAGCTTTGTTTAGATACAATTCAATAAATTCTAACGTTCTCGTCCCGGCAAAAAGGCCGGCAAATGCTGTCGATACAATTACAATTATTGAAACTTTGACCATCGACAAAATCCCTCCTCCCGCCACAATATCTTTTAAACTAGAAGTTGATTCTAACTTGAATCCGGCGATCGCGAATTGCAGAATGTCCAGCGGCGAATAACCTTGGAGTAAAATGGCGATCGCGCTTCCGGCAATTAGACTAGCAGTCATGGCAATTTTGACCTCAACTCGCAAAACACAAATAATTAAAATTGTCAAGGCTGGCAACCAAGTTATCCAGTTGAGATTGAAGGCTTTGCCAAGTTCCAAAGCCAGGTTGTTTCCAGCAACTTCTACGGGATTTGCTAAGGATAAGATTAAATACAAGATGCTGGAAACTATCAGCGGGTAAAAAGCTGTTACCGCCATATTTTTGAGGTTTGTATAAATGTCTGTGCGGGTAATGGCGGCAATCAAATTAGCGCTAGAAGACATCGGAGAACACCGATCGCCAAAATAAGCTCCGGCAATTATTGCCCCGGCGATCGTATTGGGATTGACACCGCTGCCCTTGGCTGCGATCGTTAAAGCAATGCCGATCGTGCTCGCAGTACCAAAGGAAGTTCCCAGCAGCACAGAAACCGTGCTAGTTAAGATAAACGCCCAAAAGATAAAATACTGAGGGCTAATCAATTTAATTCCCCAATATACGAGAACCGGAACTGTCCCCGCAGCCATCCAGACGGCCATGACTGCCCCGATTAACAGTAAAATACCGATTACTGAAAAAGACTTTTGACTTCCAGCAACAGCCATTTTGATTAAGCTGTTTATATGAAATCCTCTTCTCAACAAAATGGCAATAAAAATTGCCATAGAAGCTAGCAACGGATAAAGTACAAAATAACCTTTTATCGCACTAAATAAAAGTAAAACAAATGAAATAATAACAAAAAATAGCAAATCCATTATTGATGGGCTTTCATGTATTCTCGCAGTAAGGTATTGATCTGGGTTTGATAACCACGACCTTGAGATTTAAACCACTCCAAAACATCACTGTCAATGCGTAAGGTAACTTGAGCTTTAGTCTTAGGGTTGGGCAAGCCTCGCTGAACTATGGCTTTAGCAAACATTTCAGGCGTAATTTCAGGGCAATCAGAGAAATCAATATCTTCATCAGTCATGGCATCTAGGCGTTGCCAGTCAGTTTGAGATTTGCTCGAAGTAAATTCGTTGTTCATATTTAGTTGCTTTTCTAGCAGAAATAATGCGGGTACATTCCTCTCGTTCCGTATGGACGATAGCGACTACTCGCCCTTGCAACAAACCAAAAGTCACAAACCTTTGCTCTCCATAACTGAATCGTTCATCCTCAACTGTTACGATTTCTCCATCAAAAACTAATGGAACGTCGATAAAGTCAATTCCATGTTTGCTAAGGTTGGTAAGACGTTTAGTCTCATCCCACTCAAATTCCATACCTTGATTGTCACTAGATATTGTAACTACAATTTGTCGTTACAGCCACTTACTTTAACACATCTTTGGATCGCCCACTTCGCCCCCTTCGCCCAATCACCCCAAATATCCCAACACCGCTGCTACCCGACGCCGCAGTCCATTAAAACAAAACGCTAAAATAGTAGATCCAACAATTTGGGAGTTAATATTTGACACTTGCACCTACGCGCGAAAACGTCCTAGCTTGGCTCTCACAGCGCGTTCCTGCCGCCCGCATCACACATATCCTCGGAGTCGAACAAACAGCAGGAGACTTGGCCCGCCATTACGGCCTCGACGAAGCAAAAGCTCGATCGGCAGGACTGCTGCACGATTTGGCAAAATACTTTAAACCCCAACTGCTGCTGCTTATGGCTCAGAAGGAAGGTTTAGAGTTAGACTCAGTGTTGGAAGCACACCCGCATTTGCTGCACGCAGACGCCAGCGCGATCGTCGCTAGAGAGGAATTCGGGGTGGTCGATCGAGAAATTTTGGACGCGATCGCCAATCACACCCTCGGCAGACCAAACATGAGCCAGCTCAGTTGTACCGTATTTATAGCAGATACTATAGAGCCGAGCCGCGGCAACACAGCCGAACTAGCAGCACTGCGCGAAGCAAGTATGCAAAATCTTTATGCCGCCGTGTGGCAAACTAGCGATTATTCTCTGAAATATTTGCTAGAAACTCGCTGCTACATTCACCCGCGCACCGTACTTACCCGCAATTGGGCGCTGCTTATGGCTCGCGCGGAATCGCCGGAAACAGGAAATTCGACGGGAAAGTCGATCGAACAAATCACAAGTTAACAGTAAAATTTACCAGCAATCCTGTACTTACTTTTGGCTTGAACCTAACTCCTATTTCCAGTCTCAAACTGCCAACAACCGATTCCCCTTTACTGTCTCAATTAGGAACTTAAACACTTAATGTCAGATCTAACCCAACTCGAATATTCCAGAACTCAGTCTACAGTAACCGACAGCACCTCCCCAGACGAAGCGCGCGGCCTGATCATGACCGCGGCCCAAGCTGCCGATGACCGCAAAGCAGTTGATATTGTATTGCTCCAAGTGTCAGAAGTATGCTATCTGGCAGACTACTTTGCGATCGTCACCGGATTTTCCAACGTCCAGGTACGAGCCATCTCCCAAGCCATCGCCGACCAAGTAGAAGAAGAATGGGGACGGTTGCCGCTGCGTACACAAGGGCTATCAGACGCCAGTTGGGTCGTCATGGACTACGGCGACGCGATTATCCACATCTTTAAACCTCAAGAGCGCGAATTCTACAATTTAGAAGCGTTCTGGGGACACGCCGATCGCCTTGATTTTTCAGTCGCAGAGGAACGCTAATGTGAAAAACGCTTCTGTTTCTATTTGTCCTGTTCCCCAAGAACAGCGCCCGGTCAATGAATACCAAGAACTTACAGAATCCTGGTTTTTTAGCTGGGTAACTCTCGATTGGCCCGCATATCTGGCAAAACTGGCTTGGGTATGCGGTTGGAGTTGCTTGATATCCGGGCCACTCGCAGCAGCCAGCTTTGCTCCAGGCAAGTATCCAGTTCAGTTTTTGCTGTGCGGTGCTGCCGGTGCCGGTTTTATTCTAGGATTAGCTTTGCTGCGACTTTACTTGGGTTGGTTCTACGTGCGATCGCGCCTGGACAATCCCACAGTCGTCTACGAAGAGTCTGGCTGGTACGATTGTCAAGCTTGGCCGAAAACTCCCGAAGTTTTAGCTCAAGACCAATTGATAGTCAACTACGAACTAGAACCAATTCTCAGGCGTCTGCGGCAGACATTTTATGGTTTGACAGTATTGCTGGTTGCCGGGGGAATAATTTGGAGCTGTTTGTAATCGAAAATGGTAACAAGAGAGTTTTGAGTTGTAGGGGGGGGTGCCAAGAGTGTCCGCTCCGCAAGTTTTGAGTGAGAAATGATCGCCAAAAGATTAACGAAGCAACCCGCAACTCACAAATTACAACTGGCAACTCAAAACTTTCACGGGCCCCAGTCTAAAATCTAAAATCTAAAATCTAAAATTGATATGACAAGGGGAAAACGAACCCAAGCTCCCGAACTGGAAGTCACACTGCTGCGCGAAGGTATTGTGGAATCTAGGCATCGCGCCCAAGCCGCTGTCTGCGACAAGCGCGGGCGCGTTCTGTCCGTTGCCGGTAACTCGGAAACGGCGACATTTGTGCGTTCTTCTCTCAAGCCTTTTCAAGCTTTGGCTGTGACGGCGAGCGGCACTTTGGAACGCTACGAATTGACCGATCGAGATTTAGCGATTATTTGCAGTTCTCATCAAGGTACGATCGAGCAATCGCGGCAGGTGTTTAACGTCCTGTGGCGCTGCGACATTGACCCATCTAAACTTCAATGCCCCATTCCTGAAGGCAAAAAAAGCCCCCTGCAATACAACTGTTCCGGCAAACACGCCGGAATGCTGGCTGTCTGTCAGCAAATGCACTGGCCGCTGGAAACTTATTTGCGCCGCAAACATCCCGTCCAGCAGCTTATTTTGGGCAAAGTGGCTGACTTGCTAGCAATGCCCGCTGAAGAGTTTATCAGCGCTCGCGACGACTGCGGCGCTCCTACCTATCTATTGCAGTTGGGACAAATGGCGTCTTTGTACGCTAAGTTGGCCTCCGGCGACAATGTGGATATGGAGCGGATTGTGCGGGCTATGACTCACCACCCGATGATGGTTGCCGGTGAGGGCAAATTTGACACGGAACTGATGCGCTTGACTCAAGGCGAATTGGTGAGCAAGTCCGGCGCCGAAGGGGTGCAGTGCATTGGCCGGGTTGGCGAAGGCATGGGTTTGGCGATTAAGATAACGGATGGTGGCAAGCGCGCTCAATTTGCTGTGGCGATTCATTTGCTCAAGCAGTTGGGCTGGATTACTCCGACGATCGCCGAAACTCTTGCAGAGACTTACCTGACTCTCAGCGAGTTCAAGCGCTTGGAGGTAGTCGGGGAAGTTTCGATGCTTTAGGGCGATCGAGACTCTGAGACGATTTCAGCAACCCCTCCCACAATCTAAAATTTTTTTTGATTTAGGGGTTGCAATTTTCAGAAAGATATGTTTATATTAGTAAAGAGACAAAGCGACGCGGGATAGAGCAGCCTGGTAGCTCGTCGGGCTCATAACCCGAAGGTCAGTGGTTCAAATCCACTTCCCGCCACCAAATTAAACAAGACAAGCCCCGGCGACCTAAAAGTTGCTGGGGTTTGTTTTATGCCGTCTGTTGGATGCCGTCGGCGATCGCCTCTTCGACAGATTGATACCGTTTCCGGTTGCACGAGCGACTTGATATAGAGGAGACGGCACTGCCGTCTCGAAAGCTGTGGGTAATATTAATTCCGATGCTGCCAGATTTGATATGAAAGCAGTTTATTTTAGGCGGCAACAAAAATGAGGACACAGCACTGCTGTGTCCCTACTGTATATTTGTATTTTTATAATTGGGACAAAATAAGACCCACTCTCAACCTAAACACTCAACCCTATACTTTTCGACCACCGTTTGTGCAAGCTTTATTTGTCAAAAAATTGCAATCCGATATCCATATTTTTTAACTCAGGATTTTAAATTGCTAAGGAATGAGAATTAAATAACTTCCACAAGTTGGTGGGATGGGCGTCCCGCCCGTCCAAAAAGGACGGGCGGGACGCCCCTCCCACAATAACAATTAAAATTGTAAGTTATTTA
>NZ_JAUBRI010000139.1:0-6088 GCF_036701795.1 Microcoleus sp. N9_A1 | reverse complement strand
GGGATTTTAAAGTCCCAAAAGCCTTTTGACCCTAATTATTTACTCGCTACCCCTTGACAGTTCAAGACAGTATCTACCTGATTTCGGGCGAAGCGAAGCGGAGGGAATCGACCGGACATGATATTATTCAACCAGAAACTATCTCTATAGAATTGCAAAATTCGATCGACCTCCTGGTCACCCCAGAACAATTCGAGGCCCTAGCATTGGCAAATCCCGACTTGAGATTAGAGAGAAATGTATAAGGAGAGTAGGCTTTTGAGCCTGTCCCACAAGAGTTTCATAAAATTTATTGAGGCCAAACTAAATGGGAGGCCAGCTTACTACCCCTACTTTTAAGCCTAATAGTTCGGTTGCCTTGAAGCTCTCTACAGGCTTAGAAAATAAATATCCTTGCCCCAACTCACACCCCAACTCTTGCAGTTTCTGTAGCTGTGTTGGCGTTTCTATCCCTTCTGCCACGATATCCATACCTCGGCTGCGAGCCAGCGTCACGATCGTCTGGATAATTTCTACGCCACTGTTGTCGGCCCCAATGCGGCTCACAAAAGAGCGGTCAATCTTTAAGGTATCAATGGGAAACTCGTGTAAGCGGCTTAAAGAAGAGTAGCCCGTGCCAAAGTCGTCGATACACAACTGAATGCCTAGAGCTTTTAGCTGCTTCAACATCTTTTCTTCCCTGGATACTGTTTCTAAAATGCAACTTTCAGTAATCTCTAGTTTTAGAGAGTAGCTTGGAATGCCAGTCTGCTGCAAAATCTCCTCAATTCGATTGAGTAGGTTTACTTGCTTGAGCTGCACGGGGGAAAGATTGACATTAATCGTCAAGGGAGGTGTTTGGGGAAACTGTTGCTGCCAAATACTGATCTGGTGACAAGCTTCCTGCAAAACCCACCACCCCAGTTCATTGATCAAACCAGTTTCTTCAGCCACAGGGATAAACTCAGCAGGCGGGTAGATCGTGCCAGATGCGTGATGCCAGCGCACCAAAGCTTCAAAGCCACTCAGTTGCCCCGTAGAAAGGGAGACAATTGGCTGGTAGTGAACGCAAAATTCTTGTAGCGCGATCGCCCTTCTCAAGTCGTTCTCCAACTGCAACCGCGTCATAGCCACAGTTTGCATAGCTGGAGCGAAAATTTCGTAACGCCCTCTGCCTTGAGCTTTAGCATAATACATTGCGATATCCGCATCTCTGAGTACGTCTTCTGGGCGATCGTAACCCATTGTGCTCAGGAGAATGCCAATGCTGATCTCGGTAAATACTTCATAATCATTCAAATTAAACGGCTGCCTTAATTGATTTTGGATGCGTTCAGCCACCCTGTTTGGTTCATCAATATGTTTAATATCTTCCAGCAATATCACAAATTCATCTCCTCCAAACCGCGCAACTGCATCTGTATGGCGTAAACAAACTTGCAGTTGACGAGCAACGCTTTTTAGTAATTGATCCCCAACCAAATGCCCGAGGCTATCATTCACTACTTTAAAGCGATCTAGGTCAATAAATAGCACCGCATATAAATAATCTTCATGTCTGTATGACAAGTCGATCGCCTGTTGCAGCCGATTCATAAACCAAGCGCGGTTAGGCAACTCCGTTAGCGCGTCGTGAAAAGCATCATGTCCTAATTTTTCTTCCCTTTCCAACAACTGAACTTGAGCCTGTTGAAGCTCGTTGTAGGCTTGTCTAAGTTCAGCCGTTTGAGAAGCCACCCGTTCCTCTAACTCAGAAGTGAGTTTCTGCAAGGCCACTTCCGCCTCTTTTCGCCTTTCAATTTCCTGTTTGAGAAGCACATTTTGCTCTTCCAGCGTCTTGGTCAAATTTCGCAGTCTCAGGTGTAGTTGCAAGCGGGCTAGGACTTCTTCTTGCTGAAAGGGTTTGGTGATATAATCTACTGCCCCAATTGACAAACCTTTAACCTTATCCACGCGATCGGTAAGAGCTGTCATAAAAATCACAGGGATATCTTTCGTTGCCACCGATGCTTTTAAACGGCAGCAGGTTTCAAACCCATCTATCCCCGGCATCATCACATCTAATAATATGATATTTGGCGAAACTTCTTGTAGCTTCTCAATAGCACTTTCCCCATCCTTAGCCACTAAAACCTTGAAGCCTGACTCCTTCAAAAAATCGAACAGAAGTTTGAGGTTATTCGGGTTATCGTCAACAATTAAAATCACATTTTCGTTGGGATTCAACATTTTATTCTCCAAAATGTTTTTTGACAAAGGCTAGTAGTTCTTTTTCTTCAAAGTTTTTGGCAAATTGCAACACTTTATTAGCAAACGGATGATAGTTCCCATCTATCTTCTTGAGTCTATTGGCTTCCTGCTCAACAACTTCAATATCGCCGATTCGAGCTGCATTAAACAGCGTTACAAGCTCTGTTGATGGCGGGATAGTAAGCTCACCACTTTGAACATTTAATAAATTAGTGAAACCTTCCTGCTGTTCGTTTGCCAAATCCGTAGGTTCGTCGTAAATCCATTCGATTTGCAAGTAATCCTTTAATACTTCTAGCAATTCTTCTACTTGGATCGGCTTTGACAGGAACTCGTTACAACCTGCTTCTTGGCTATTTTGGCGATCGAATTCAAACACGCTGGCGCTGGATGCTATCAATATTACATCTTTAAACTCTGATGACTTTCGGAAGCGCCGTGACATTTCAAATCCATCCATTACTGGCATCACTAAGTCTGTGATAATCAGATCGGGTTTAAAATCAATGGCTTTATTTAAACCCTCTTGTCCATTACAAGCTTCCATGATTTTAAAACCTAGTGGTTCTAAAAGAATTCTAATAAAACCTCGATTTTCTAATCGATCGTCTACTAACAAAATTTTATTTTTATTTCCTTTAAAACCCTTTAAATTGATTGAAGTATTTGGCGAAGGTTGCTCAATAAATTCACATGATCGAGTCAACTCTAATTCAAAGTAAAAAATGCTGCCTTGACCGAGTATACTTTCGACTTTTATTTCGCCTCCCATCATTTGAACAATTTTCTGTGCGATCGCTAATCCTAACCCAGTGCCTTCTGCCTTCTGCTGGCTATTTCCGACTTGTTCAAACGGTAAAAATATTTTTTCTAACTGTTCTGGTGCCATTCCAACCCCAGTATCTTGGATATGGAAACGAATTTTAGTAAGTTGTGATGGGTCAGAGTCTTCCCCCGTACCTATTACGCCTACCTTAAAAATAACCCCTCCTTTTTTTGTAAATTTAATAGCATTTCCCAACAGGTTAATCAAAACTTGGCGCAGTCGTTTTTCATCAGCATTTACAGCGTTAGGAAGTTGATTTAATACTTGATAACTAAATGTAATTTCTTTTTGTTCAGCTCGGATACGGCACATTTCCACCACCCCGATCAAAAAAGAAGAAAAATTAAAATTTGAACTGTAAAGTTCCATTTTACTGGCTTCAATTTTAGAAATGTCTAAAATATCGTTAATCAGCGTGAGTAAGTGGGAACCACACTGGTGAATAATGTGGATAGCATCTTTTTGTTTAGGAGTGGTAGTTTTATCGCGTTCCATAATTTGAGAGTATCCTAGAATTCCGTTCAGGGGTGTGCGGAGTTCATGGCTCATGTTGGCGAGGAATTCGCTCTTGGCATGGTTAGCAGTATCAGCGGCAATTTTTGCCTCTTTTAGCTCACTTGTCCGTTCTTCTACTCGATTTTCTAGCTCTGAGTTGGTCTTTTCTAAAGCAGCAAAAGACTCGCGCAATTGCTGTGCCATCTGGTTAAAAGATTGAGCGAGAATTCCCAGTTCATCTATGCCATTTACCTCTACTTTTTGGTCTAATTGACCGCTAGCGATCGCTCGACTCGCTTGACTTAACCGAAAAATCGGATGGGTAATCCAGCGGGAGGCGAGGATTCCTAAGAACGTCGCTAGCACTAACGCTAAAACGCAGAGTAGGATAGTGCTGCGGGTATTGGCATTGATTTGCTCCATAAAGTCGGCTTCTGGAACGACTACAACAATCAGCCAATCAAGACCTCTGCCATCTTGGAATCTGGATACTTGCACGAATTCCCGCTGACCGTTCAGCATGAATTCAAGTTGCTGGTTGCTGTCAATGTTGGTGAAGTTATCAAAGCGTTCTATTAAATGCTGTGCTGTACCTTTGATTAAAGGTACGCTGCTTTCAATCGCTTTTAATCTTTGCGTTTTTTTGCCATCTATGCTGTCAAGAAATGGCTTCTCGGCGGTGGAAGAAGCCACTAGCAAGCCCGATCGTTCTACGATGAAAGTCTTTCCAGATATACCAATTTTTAAAGTTTGGAGAAAGTCGCCAATTTTTGAGAGAAACAGATCGGTACTTACAACTCCTAGAAAAGTGCCATTTTTATCGTAAACAGGTTGGCTAGCTGAGATTCCTAGGCTAGGTTGAATATAATATTGATAAATTTTATTCCATTGGGGTTTGCCTGCAACTTTTGCGGCCTTATACCAGGGTCGGATGCGGGGATCGTAGTCGGGGTGGGTTTCCTTAAACTGAGTCGGGTTGCCCTCTCTATCTACCTTGACGATCGTATTGAGAAAATTAGTAGAGCGATCGGTTATTTCAATAACCACACTGCCATCATCCTTATATCCAGCACCCGCATATTCTTTTCTTTCCCCTCCAAAACTGATGTAACTAACGGTGGGAAATTGCTTTAGTTGCCAGAAGAAGTAGCTTCTCATCGAACTCATATTGTCGGGATTCCACAACCCAAAGCGACGAATGGCATCGACGCCGATGGCATTGACCAAATGGGGCGTTTCCAAGTAAGTGTTTAATTGTTGATTGATGCGGGCGACTACCTCCGTTCGTAATTGGGTAGTAACGTTGTTGACGGCAGTTTTGCCGTTGCGTAGCGAGAGCCAACCTGTCAGCCCCACAGCGACAAAGATTTGCAGCACGAATGGTACGACTAATACGAGGCGCAGCGGGATTTTTTGAGGGCTTTTTGCAAGTTCATTCTCACTTGCGATTAGAGTCATGGCGGAGTCATTTTAGTATTTGGATTGTATCAATAACAACAGTCGCTCAGCTTTGATAATTTAAAGTCAGTTCTAGGGAAATTCTTGATTCTCTCTATTTTGAATGCCAATTGGTTTAATGATATCTTATTGTTGAATAACCGGGCTGAAATGAGCGGGTAATACTGATACAGTTTGCAAATTTATGAAAAAAAACAGCTCCCCATTTGAGACGGAATCTCCATAAATGTCAAATGCTATATTTTGCTTGGGGTTGCAGTGTGAGCCTACCTGCCGATTTCATGGATATTGAGTACACCTTCATTCACTTGTAGGTCTTGACCTCAATACTAATTGATCTAAGCATACAACTAACTATAGTCAGGACTTACGAACTATAGGGTCTGAAACCCAGCTTCCCCGTGCTGCCCTAAAAAGGGGGGGAACCGCTTCAAAAAACGGGGTACTTGAAAGCCCTCTTGGAAAAAGGGTTTGGGGGTTCTATGCGTAAGTCTTAAGCTTACGCCAGCTAAATTGCGCTTTTTTTTCAAGGGGCTCTCTGGCCCGTCTCACAAGGATTCTCAAATAAAGGAAATGGGAACCTAGATGCACAATAACTTAATAGTCGATCGTGCATAGTGCCTAAACCAACCATAAACTCAACACTTTGACGGGGTGACAAGCAGGTTAAAAGCAAAGCTGCGTCAAGATTTTGAGTTGATTAACCAAGCACAAAGATATTTGCGGGCGTGATTCAATAAAAGAGAGTGGCGAGATCCCTTGAATCAGGTTCAAGGCGAGCTTGGAGGATCGTATGAGTCAATAAGCCTGTGAATAATCCCCTATCTTTTTTGAGGTTCAGGGGCTTTAATGCTTTTACCATCAAGGTTTGACAGGCGTTGTCACCCCGCCAAGTATTTTAACTTAGGATCGCGAATTAAATAATTTACACAAGGAAAGTGGGGTGTCCCGCCCGCCCTTTCTGGACGGGCGGGACGCCCATCCCACAAGAACCATCACGCATTGTAAGGAATGAAAATTTAATAACATCAGCGATGTATAATAAGTAAATGAGTGAATATAAATAGGTTCATGTTTCGG
>NZ_JAUBRI010000138.1:0-6143 GCF_036701795.1 Microcoleus sp. N9_A1 | reverse complement strand
TACTACTTTTATAAGTTACCGCATAATTCAGGTATTTTCAGTAAAGTTCAATAAATTAGCCTACAGGACTATGCTCTGTCAATCCGGTTACTTTGTGTCCCTGCGCTACAAACCGCCGGACGGTTGCTTGTCCGAGTTCAGAATCGGCGCTGGTAATGACTATGCTCAGCTTTGTGTCTGCCATCTGTTTTATAACCTATTTTTTATGTTTCTACATACTTACTTTTTTGCCCCCTCAGCAGCGACTATCTATTGGTAGAAAAAGTAGTTATTCTAGAGATCAGTTACCAAAATTTTCTCTACAGTTTGCTCGATCGCCCGCCCAATCATGCTAGAAATTTCCAACACCGTATTTATTGCCGATCGCGAAATCGAGATTAGCGCCATTCGCTCCCAAGGTGCGGGCGGGCAAAATGTCAATAAGGTAGCAACGGCTATTCACCTGCGCTTTGACATCGGCGCTTCTTCATTACCCGATCGCTACAAGCAGCGTTTATTGCTAATCAACGACCAGCGGATCACCCAAGAAGGCGTGATTGTGATTAAGTCTCAGGAACACCGCAGCCAGGAACAAAACCGGGAGGAGGCTTTGAGACGGCTGCAAGAGTTGATCAAAAGTGCGATCGTCATCCCGAAAAGGCGCAAACCCAGCAAAGCCACTCGTAGTTCCCAGCGCAAGCGTCTCGACAGCAAAACCAAGCGGGGGCAGATTAAGGCTCTGAGAGGGAAAATTACGGATTGATCGTTGAAAGTGCGATCGACCTTTTTGACTTTTTAGTTATCACTCAGGATTTGGTGGGCCTAAGTCATTCGGTAAGTCATTAAGTGTTTTTCCGAGAGCTTTGCACAGGGCTTTCATTTGAGCAATTGTCAGTTCGGGTTCGTCTAGTCCTCTTTCCCAGTTACTGATTGCTTGTTGACTTAGGGTTTTTGCGCCCGTTTTGTCGGGAATTTGTTTTGCTAAGGCCGATTGCGATAAACCAACAGCCTCCCGCAAGATTTGCAGTGCTGGTATATCTTTGGACTCTTGAGTTTGTTTCTTTCGGGGCATATCATAGGAGATTTACAAGCAAACTTGTTGACAACTTAGAAACTTACAAGTATCCTTGTTAAAGATAGAGACAACAGAAAGGCCGCTGCTTTAGCCGGACGGTGGAAACGTTTTGGTTTATAGCGAGCTGCCTTATTTGTAGTTTCTACCCATTATGCCTGCATAGCCTTAGTATTTTCCGGGCTTGGGTCATGCACCCAAGCCCCTTTCCCTAGAGATGGACGAACCCCTGCGGGTTAGTTGTCTTTCGGAGAGGGCGCGAGACTTGGTAAGTCATCGGGAATTTTAGTTACGTCTAATCCCAAAAGCTCCAACATAGTTTTTAGAGAAACTTGGTACAGGTTAGCCATAGCAAGTATGTTTTCATCGTTAGGTAGAGCCTTGCCTAATTCCCAGTCAGCTTGTCTTCGCTCGGAAATTCCGATTTTTTCTTTAACTTGAGGGCGTGTTAGTCCAGCTTTTTCTCTGAGTAGTCTCAATGGAGACTTCTCCTTTTCTTGTAAATCTTCTATCATAGGACGAAATATTCATGATGTAAACGTCTTAAAAAAGACGGTGATAAGACGTAAACTTCATGTTGGTAGGTCGTCGGGAATCTTGGCTACGTCTAATCCCATACATCTAGCAAGTGTTTTTAGTGGTACGCCTAGCTCCCGCGCCAGAGCAATAGCTCGATCGAAGCGAGGAATGGCTTCTCCTCGTTCCCAATCGCCAATAATGCGAATTCCTACCCCCATTCGACGACTAAGTTCGGGTTGGGTCAAATTTGCACTTTCTCTCAGGTTTTTCAAGGTTATCGTTTCTCGATCTTCAGATTCCATTAATTATAGCATTTAATTGCTAGCATTTTAGTGCTTGATAAAGTTGGCATCTGGCACTAAAATGCTAGTAGACACACAAAACAAAGGCGACTGGGCAAGCCAAACAGTCAAAATGCAGGTTTGAATAACCGCCTTATTTTTAGTGTCTATTAATTGTGCACCTGCATACCCTTAGTATTTTTCGGGCTTGGGCGCATACCTCAAGCCTCTTTCCCTCAATGCCGAGGAGGTGATGCGATGTAAAAGGTCGATCGACCTACAGCACAACCCAACTCAAAATTGTATCAAAGATCCCGACCAAAACTTCAACTTTGCGATCGCACGACTTCCGTGTTATCGTTCCCTTTCTCGACCCCTTCCCGATCATGACCACATCTACCGACAACTTCTACCTAGGCGATGTCTCCTCCAACTTTCACTTTGCAGGCCCGCTGCTAGACTTTGAAGAAGAAATCCAGAGTCAATCTCCCTTTCACGATTTAGACTACCTCACGGGCGAAATTAAAAGGGGATTCCTAGACTACGTGCGTCAAGGAATCATGCTAGACGCGATCCGAAAACTGCGATTGTACAAAGGCAAGTTCAAAACTTTCAAAATTTACTGCGAACAAGCATTAGGCAGACAGTATTTTTACTGCACCCAAATTATCAAATCTGCTGGGATTTGCCTGCGCTTAATTAAAGCCGGATTTGAGATTTTGCCAAGCTGCGTTGCTCAAGTTGTCCCCTTGTTCAAACACGCAGTCACCGACCAATACGGCGACTGCGCTTTACAGGAAAAGTGGCAAGAAGTTGTTGATGTCATACCCAAAGAAAGGATTACCGCCGTAACTATAGCCGAAACTGTTGACAATAATCCCAATCTCCGGCTAAAACAGATTCGGATCAAAACCGACACCTACGCCCTTTTAACCAAAAAAGCCGCCGCAGCGGGAATGTCAATTTCGGAATTCTTGGCGAGGTTGGTTGACGAATACAATCCCAGAAACCTTGAGCAGCCGGCGGAACATACTCCCGAACAAGAGGAGATTTTAGACCAATTGGACGCGGAGTTTAAGAAGCCCGCAGCGGAACAGAGTTCAATTTCTGTTCCAACCAAAGTTAAATCTAAAGGTTTTGGAGTGAAAATTGAGCCTAAAGGTGGTACAAGGGAAGTGAAGGCGAAAAGTTCGGAAGGTAAAGTAAAAGCGAAAAGCTCAGAAAGTGAAATTAAGCTGAAAAATAAGCAAACTGAAATCCCAGCCGAGAAACTATCCAATTTATTTAAGGAAAAAAATCATGAAGTCATCTGCCCAAAATCCAATCATGCGTCAACTGAAACTCATGGAGGCTCAATTGAGCGAGATTCATTGCCAACTGATTAAAGCCACTGTGTTGAATTGGTGGCAAATCGTTTTGCCGGATGGACAGAAGATTGCGATCGAGCACGCGGGCAGCGGACACTGGATTTTTCGGGCTAATGGGCTTGAGAAAGCTCATCCTGAAGTGCGGCTAGCGGTGTTAAGGGCGATCGCTGAAGGCTGTCGTCGATAGGTTACGTTTAAGGACACGGTGCGATGCCGTGTCCCTACTGGGCGATGGGATTTGGTATGGTTTGGGGATGCTGGGGGTTATCGGCTAGGGCAAATGTTACCGCCTGCTGGTGGGGAGATCAAGTCAGAGTCGATTCAGTTGTGTCGGGCTTGTTATGGGCAGTCGCCTTGTCATAGAATTGAGTGGTAGTTAAAGAAAACGCAGGGGTGCGATCGGCATAAGTTACGCTTGCTGTCGGAGTGTCCCAACAGTGGGGCGAAGTTTAAGATTCCGGCGCTGTGGGTAGATGGGTGGTGTCAGAAGTGTTTTATGACGTTTACAGAAATGGTAAATTGGCAAAAGCCTATGGAAAATCAACCTCAAAACTAAAGTTTTAACTTGTTCAATGCAGTAATTTAGTGGCTAAATACTCAGACCTAGAAATTAATAATCTCATAGGTGAATCCAAGCCTTTACCTTTAAATTGGCAATCCCAGATTCAGCTTAAAGAGGCAGGTGTTAGCAAGAAGGGTGATTTAGATATTAAGGGAGTTGATGGAAACAAGTTTCGTATAATTTTACGTCAAAGCCGTCTGAATCTATTAGATTTTTCGATAATTATTGGAGTTTATCCTTCAGGTTCTAATAAACTTTTTCACTTAAGACGGTACGATGGAAAAAGCCATGAACATACTAATCCGATAGAAAAAGAAAGATTTTATGATTTCCACATACATAAGGCGACAGAGAGGTATCAAGACTATGGAACTTGTGAAGAGGACAAATATGCTGAACCTACTGATAGATTTTCTAATTACGGAGAAGCTATTGACAGTTTAATAAAGGATTGTGGCTTTGAGTTACCTGATGATCCTCAACGTAGCCTCTTTTAAATAGGTGGAGAAAATGACTACTGACGCGATCGAGCGGGAGTTTAAACAAAAAGTATGTGAAGAATTACGCCTTGCCGAAGAAGGTAAGGATAGATTTCGCATATTTACGCCCTTCCGATTTGATGATGGCGATCATTTAGCTATTGTTTTGAAAAGAGAAAAAAATCAATGGTTGCTATCTGATGAAGGTCATACATATATGCACCTAACATATAGATTTAATGAGTCTGATTTAGAAAGCGGTACACGCAAAGAAATTATTGAAAATTCGCTAGCTGAATTTCAGGTAGAAAATAGATATGGAGAATTTATAGTAAAAATTGAACAGGGCGAATATGGAGATGCTTTATACAGATTTGCCCAAGCTTTATTAAGGATTTCTAATGTGAGTTATTTGTCAAGAGAAAGAGTTAAGTCAACTTTTTACGAAGATTTTAGAACATTGATAGCTGAGAATGTTCCTGAAGACAGATATGTATTTGAATGGCACGATACGCAACATGACCCAGAAGGTTTTTATAAAGTAGATTGTCATATTAATAATATGGCAACTCCTTTGTGTATCTACGCGCTACCAAATGATAATCAAGTGCGTGATGCAACTATTTCTCTGTTTCAATTTGAGAAATGGGAAAACTCTTTTTATCCTATTGCTATTTTTCAGGATGCGGATAAAGTGAGTAATAAAGTTTTAAAGAAATTTTCTAAAGTATGCGACAAACAATTTCCTAGCTTACAAGAAAATCGCCTGGAAATTGCTAACTATCTTCGGGAAGTTCTCTCGCTTTAAATAAGTCATTGAGGATTCACTGGTACTTAAAACTTTAGGTATCTAAAGAATAAAACTTTTTTCTCCGCTTCAGGTTACTTGTCTTCGCATAAGCTGGAGATTTATCATCAACCGTCGCCAGGGAATTCAAATCTAAATTCCCATAACTGTCATCAAATTTATCAAAATATCCGAATTCGCTAAGCTGCCCTTTTGTCATAGTCCATGTTAAATCGTCTCTCAGTCAGCCACGATTTGAAGTCTGGGTCGTCAGTCAATTTGCGATATACTTCTGTATTGTCGAAGTCGATCGCCCTTACCACACTATCCAACACCAAAAACAATCGGCACCCGCTACCAGAGCGGGCTTTAAAATATGGACGCAACTGGACTCGAACCAGTGACCCCTACGATGTCAAGGTTTAATTGGCATCGCTCAAACATATACGGAATATAGGATTTAAGCATTTTCAATAACTGATATATCAATTTAATCGCTTTTTTTAGATTTAGATTCTTGATTTTGTTGATTTTCTTCACGAATCCTTAACCATTCCAGCAGTCCCATGCGAACGATCGAAGCCAGCGATTGACCCGGTTCGATCGCCTGAGCTCTAAGTCGCTCGCGTAACCCACCCACATCAAATGTGAGCCGATCGCGAGTATCCCTACTTTTTCCTTTTTTACTGTTTTCCTCGCTCATAAATCTAGCATATTCGATGAGCGAAACAAATCTTAGCTAAATATTCAAGTTTTTTCTTGACGCAACATCCATTGGATGTTACAGTTTGTTTAAACGCCCAGAAAAGTGTTGGTACCACTTTTCTGGACTTTCAACCAATGCCGGCAGACGGCAGTAGGAGACAGAAATATGTTACTACAGACGGAATATCCGATCGTAGTTGAACGGAAATTCAACCAAAAAGCGATCGTGAGAGGATTCGGAAAAACAGCGGACGAAGCAGCAAACAAAGTATTTGCCTCCGCTCGGGATTATGGCTACTGGGACGCAACAAGAGCTTAGGGAGCATCCCATTAAGGAAGTAAGTATTTATACTTAGTTTAGAAACAGGTAAAATGTTAAAAAATCACACCTC
>NZ_JAUBRI010000137.1:0-6470 GCF_036701795.1 Microcoleus sp. N9_A1 | reverse complement strand
TGAGTACAACTTTCAACCTTCACTCCAGGCAAGTCTAATATATAGTCCAAATAAAAGTCCATGACAGTAAATGTATTTTTTGTTACATTATACACCATAAAGTGAGGAAAGCCCTATTATTTCACGGTTTAAGTCCAGCGCTAAGTTTACTAAAATGCGTTAAAAATGGCAGGGCTTTCTCGCGATAGGCTTACAGGCATTTAAAAAACTGTCCGAAGTATTGTATGACGCAGTGGCACCACTCCGATTCCATCCCGAACTCGGTTGTTGAACGCCCCGCTTGCCGCTCGAAAATAGCTCCTTCCCTGCAACCACTTTTAAACAAAACCTCCTGACGGGGTGACAAGAAGAGTCAAAAGCTTGATAAAATCAAGGACATAGCCCTCAAGCCTGTCTGACAGAATGGGAGATCAGTAGCCTCTATATTTTCATCAATTCCGCAATAGTTTCATGGCAAAGCTCCAATACTTCTCGGTTAAGGTCTAAGCGGTACTGAGAAGAGAAAAATGAATATCCTGGCGCTGAGTATTAGTACCTCGATGAACAGGTTTTTTGGACAAAAACTTGGAGCGAGGTTTTTTAACAACGCGGGGCAATACTTCTCGGTTAAGCCAAAAGTCAAGTAAACTGGTGTTGATTCGTGGATAAGCGAGGGTAAAATTGATGGCACCAAAAGAATTCACCTTAATCACTCCAGTCACAGGGGGAACGCATCTTATTGAACACTGTTCATCGGTGGTGAGTATATTTTAAGATAAATTCACCATTAGACATCTCCAAAAACTTTCAATACACTTCTGTGACTAAGTTTCAAGCTGGTGAACGCCATGACAAGCAGACCTCAGTTTCAACGTTAAAATCAGGTTTTGAGACAGTTACTGTTAGCTATAAGGTCAAAGATAGTAGATATACATATCAAATTATACCTGTTGATATCAAAGATTTTATCATGGTAAGATTAACGCTCCTATCCGAAGTCTCACAATTCCACATATGGTCATAATTATTTGTTCATATTTAGATGGATTTAATCTAAATCTTTCAGAAGCCACTCTGAATATTTTCAATAAACGAATTAAATGTTCGAAAAATATTCGGTCAGCAGCCATTTTTTTTGTTGGCTTCCATTTGTGACGAAGTTAATTCTCCTTTTTTTGGTTGTTTCGTGGGTGTTTTAATTGATGGTTCTCCAATATAACCTTGATCACCTTGAAATTTTTGGCGTTGCTGAATCAAGGTATGAATGCCCAGGTCATGGGAATATCATCAAATTTCAAGTAATGTATTAATAACTTAATAGAATGCTTGAGCATTTCCTCACATTTAGAATAACAAAGAGTCTTGCGATGTAGTTTGGCCAAATAATGTCTTAGTCTTGTATTTTCCCCTTCTACTCGTGTCATGTAAGTCTTGCTAATAATCTGATCTCCATCAGGAATAAACATGGGATATACAGACCATCCATCAGTTACATAAAAGTAGCATTTCCATTCACTCACTTTGTCCCATAATGGTTCAAATGTCTTAGCGCTATGATCCCCTAATGCCCATCCTAAAATTCCTGGTTTAAAGTGGTCAACCGCTGTCCACAGCCAGAGCTTGTCGGTTTTTTTTTTACATGAGTTTGTAATTCATCGAGCTCACCAACTTCTGGAATAACTTCAGGGTCATAAACATCTGGCAACAGTTTCCCAACTTGTTTTACCCAATTTATTACTGTGGTATGATGAACTCCCTTAACTCGTTCTATCGCCCGTAAACCCATACCATTGACATACATTTTTAGGCAATCACGTTTGATGGCCTCGCTATAACCTCGCTCTTTCTCATACTCATTGATGAATTGACGACCACATTGTACACAAATGTGGTTTTGTTTTCCTTTTTTCTTGCCGTTTTTACGGATATGGGTTGATTTACATTCGGGGCATTGCATAAATTATTCCTTTTATTCATACTCTAACTCAGCAACGCCAAATTTTTGATGGGGGTGAAAGTTTTTCAAACTTTCACGAAATAAATTTATGTCACTTGAGGGGCCTGGCTTTCCTGCAATTATATCAACAATATCTTGACCATCTGGCAACACAATAATTTGATTTTTAAAAGTATGATTTTTTTTTTGCAGAGTAATTTTTTTCTGTTCTTCATACTCGGACGGTCTCTCTCTTGGCTGTTCTTCACTATCTACTATTAGTTCATAGTCCGTTAAAATTTCTTGAACTATCTCGTAATCACTCGCATTTTTTTTTACCTGTTCAAGTAAACTTGATGGCAGGAGTTTTTGGAGAATGGGAAACCAGTAATTAAATATATTGTTGGCGGTTGACTCACTAACTTCCCCTTGAATTCCTAACAATTGAAATGTTGTTAAATGTCTTAAATATGTCAAAGTTAAAAGAATTTGCTCTTCCTTGGATAGCTTTACTTTACGACCACCCCCTTTCTTGATGATTCTAACTTTCGAGGCTTGGCTCTCCTGTTGCTTTTCTGTATGTAAGACGAGAGCCTGCTTTATTAATTGTTCTAGTTGCTCATACTTGATGCCTACTAATCGCTGCGTTTCTTGGTTATTATTTTTAATATAATTTAATAGGTTGCTCATATTTTCCTGCTGAAAAACTAACGATCTACTATTTTACCACAAAAGTTTCTATTTTGGAGATGTCTATTGTTAGAAGCTATAGACCCACTTTGTAATGACTTTTAAGAGAAAAGAGGAGCTGATTAATGATGATTTTTACTTGCTGCCATGTTTGAGACAATAAAAAGCTTACAACCACTGTTTACAAGTTGTATAATAGTTAGCAATGAGTTGTTCGTGAGAATTTAGTTGACTGAAACAGCGAGGATTTTAGTCAAATACTCATCATCCCACCCGGCTCGAAGTCGCTTGTTCTTTGCTCCAGTTTTTGAGTTTTTTTCTTGATTCAAAAGATTGAGTGAGATCTGTCTAAGAATGGCAAAGTTTTGCGGAGCATTATCTTTTCTAATCCGACAATCATCTTCACGAAAACCCACATCTAATACCCAATGTAAAGAATTCTCAATTCCCCAATGGCTGCGGACTGATTCACCAAGTCTTTGAGCATCATTTGGTAAACTACTAATATAATAACGAGTTTCAATAGTTGTTTTTCCCTTGACTATTCTCACGGATTCTATCAGACCTATACTATGAAGTTTCTCCCATTGATTGTCGGGATCAATCAGCTCTTTAATGTCACTTAGCATTAAGTGATGTCGGATTTCTGAGCGACCATGATTACTCTCTTTTTTCGTCGAATAAGCTGTATGTGTCAAGCCAGAAAATCCTTGTCTAATTGCTTGTTTAAACAACGCTTCTACTCTGGCATACAGAGATGGTTGGTTCTTTTTTAAGGTGATTACGTAATCTCCTTCTTGTTAGACAATTGACTTCACAATTGACCTTTGACAGCCCATTGCATCAATGGTGACAATGCTTCCAATTAATTCTAATACTTTGAGTAAAGCCGGAATTGCTGTGATTTCATTGGATTTTTTATCAACCTTAACCTGTCCTAAAACTAATCTTTGACTGGTCGCCCAAGCACTGACCATATGAATCGCTTTTTTGTCTCCTCCCCGATCGTAAGAATGGCGAAGAGTCTTGCCATCAATTGCGATTACTTCTCCTGGATTGAAGCAGCTAATAGATTGAATCCAACTCAAAAAATATTTCTGAAATTGCTCAGGTTTGAGGCGATAAAATACTCTCGCAATTGTGTCATGGCTCGGTATACCATTCGGCAGTTCTAAAATTTTCTTTAACCATTCGTGTTTAGCTCGCCCGTAACTTTCGATGTCCACCCATGTATCAGCACCGCAAATTACTGCACAAATTGAGATCGTGATAATATCAATTAGTTGATGATGTTTCGTCCGCTAAATTCTTGGATCTTCTAAGTCGGAAAAATGGTCGGCAATGGTGATTTTAGGTTTGGGTTTCATAATGGTAAACTCTAATTTTTTTTTTTTTGATACTCAATAATTCTGCTCCAATATACCATATTCTGTTAATATTAAATTTAGATGCGTTCGCCCTGCCCCATTCCGAACGGAAGCCATTGGTCACACGGCGAAATATCACACTCATCCGAATCGCCTGTTCACTACTATTATTGGTGGGTGGAATTGTTGCGTCTTCTAAAAATAGAAATAAATTGTCAATCAGCCCACCGTAACGTTTTCGTAACCGGATCCCATCCTTTTGGTCTGGCACTAAATCCAAAATCTGGGTTAATCTTTCCTGTAATTTGTTCGATATCTTAAGAGTCTAGTCTCGTCCATTTTTGATCGTCGCCGATGAATGATAAAAGCCCTTAAGAATAACCTCTTCATCGCTGGGGCAAAAATTTTGTCCCCAGCATCAATCGCATATTGGCAATCCCGTAATTGATGAGCACTCGCACACTTGCCATTGTGGCGCTGGATGATTTTTTTGAGCACTAAATAAGTCTGACACCCAGATATCGGGACGATGTTCTGCGAGAACTTCGTTTATGACCCCACTGCCTCGGCTGGGGCGGATGACGTGTAAACAAACATCCTGGTTCTGAAACACCCACTCCCATTGGTTCTGCCCGTTAACTCTCGCACTGGTTTCATCTGAGCAAATTAATTTCGCCCGACGCAGCCGTTGCAATATTTGAGTTACTTGCTCATCTAAATTGGTTTTCACTTTCAAGAGCAAGTTGGCGATTGCTCCCTCTGATATCTTTAGTCCAAAGACGGATGCTAATAGGGAAGATAGCCGTTCGTAGCTGATGGCATGAGTGTAACGAAGATATGTGACTAGGCTTTGAATTGAACTGCCAAACGGTGAGCCTGGTTCCATTCCCAATGGTGCAGGTGCAACATACTCGGTTTGACAACAGGCACATTGACCACCATAACGTTCTATTCGGGTGATGATGGGGCGAATTGGGGGTAGTTCGATTTTTTCGTAGACGGATTGCAATTTTTGGGTGGCGGCGGTGACTTTCTCTCCACACTGGGGGCAACTTTTCAGTTGGGCGATAATTACTTGATCGGGTTCAGGATGTAGCTGTCTTCCCCCTCCAGCTCTTCCGACGCTTCTTTGTCTTTTGATGCCTTCAATTTTCGACGGCTTGATGTTCGGCTTGAATCCTTTCGACGGTGGAGTGCTAGAATTTTTGCTAGTTTTACTGGGGGAAGCGCCTAGTTTTACTTGGTCTGTGACTGAAGAAGCTGCCGTGAGTTTTTGGATTTCCTGCCATAGCTCTACTAAGCTGATACGCAGCTAGATTGTATAATATAAATATAAGATAAGCGATCATGAGTTATAATGTATGCCAGCCAAAAACCATCTATCTCAAAATCAAAAACAGAGACTCGTTAAACTACTAAAAGAGTCTGACGATAATTACGTGAGGGAAAAAGTTCTAATTTTATTGCTAATAAATGACGGAAGAACTTATAGAGAAATTAGTGAATTCATGGAGATTGCTTACACAACAGTAGCTTATTGGTCAGTTCATGGCGACCCAGATAATTTGGATAGTTTTTTAGATAAAAGAAGCCCAGGCAATTTTCGCAAAGTCACTCCAGAGTATGAAAAAATATTGATAGATACAATCGATAAAGATCCGGAAGAATATGGATATGAATTTGGGAGATGGACGGCAGCCAGACTAGCAACATATTTAGAAAAAATCACAGGAATTAAATTGAGTGGTTCCCAAATATCCCGGATACTACATAAAAAAAATACGTTTACATTTGGGCTAAATATAGTTTAGAGGACAAACAAAATCCCCTTGAAAGAGAAGTATTTAAACAGAAGCTATCGGAGTATTTAAGAATAACCCAACAAACGCCCGAGCTTTTACAGGTATGGTAAAGGGCGTGAGAGTGGATTCAGTTTACGAGTGATAAGAAGAAAAACTTGGGGTAAAAAAGGTAGTCGAAAAAAAATCACAGGTCAAAGGAGAAGAGGCAGAGTAAATATCATGGGTGGGTTGAGATATCATGACAAAAAAAGGTTAAATTTTGTGATAAAAAGAGGAGACTCTAATACATTTTATGAGCAAATTAATGCCTTAAATGATTCGATAGTTCAAGAATGGAGAGAATTGGGTAATCAAGCTGAAAATTTTGCCGAATCAGGAATAAAGATTGTCATTATTTTAGACAATGCTAGTTTTCATAAAAAGAAAGATATTCTGAGCCAAATATCAGCCGAAATGCCTCATATTATTTTAGAATTTTTGCCACCTTACAGCCCCGATTATAATTTGATTGAATTGGTCTGGCATTCAGCGAAAGAATATATAGCACATCGACTGTTTAAGTCAGTAGAAGAATTGTCAGAATTACTACATAGATTATTAAATGAAGGAGAAATGGTTATTACTGTACTTTAGACTAAATAAAGATGAGAACGGTGGCTTTGAGAAGAACTAAAGCCACCGCGCCGGGAGAGAATA
>NZ_JAUBRI010000136.1:0-6476 GCF_036701795.1 Microcoleus sp. N9_A1 | reverse complement strand
TACTACTTTTATAAGTTACCGCATAATTCAGGTATTTTCAGTAAAGTTCAATAAATTAGCCTACAGGACTATGCTCTCCACCAAAGTCTTCCAAAAGAATAACTAGCGTGCGCTGGTAGTCTTGCTGGCTGTATGCCTTGACTACGCCTTCAATGTTGAGAAAGCGAGTAATTTCATATTCCTGCCGATAGCGAGTTAAATCCTGAGGAGAGGGATAATCCTGCTTGAGAACTTTGGCAATCACTGCACAGTTATCTTGCTCTCTGATACCCCGATACACCAAAGAAGCTAAGCTCTCATAGATTTTGCTGTGGATAGTAATTCCAGGCAGGGTAATCATTGAATGCTCTCCCGATGAAGGACTGTCATCCGTTTCCCAAAGTATATCGCTTGCCAAACTCCAGAATATAAAGCTCCTTGTGTAGATATTCATATCTTGACTTGTAATTGCTCAACTCAGTAGCCAATCAGACTGGTGTGAGGCAAGGGCATGGGAAATAGCCTGGAAGGCAGAGATACTCCATCAGGGGACTGGGGCTTCAGATTCAATATCTCCTACAGGCTGCCTCGGAATCGAGAGCCGTACTGCTGAGGCGTTGAGGCAGCCAGGGTCTGTCGTCGTCGGTTCACGGCAATAGCTCGTAGTGACAGCCGCTTCATCCGGGGGCAAACAGGTTGTCGCCCGCATCAAAGGTGTGGGACATCGCTACCGGATTTTGCATTCAGACATTGATGGTCGATCGGTTGTATGAATGTACTTTCGATCAAATTCGGATTCTAACTTAAGTTAGAGCCAGCCTTCTACTCCGCGATGGCATGGTTAATCTATCAATTTGCACTGTAAAAAATTTAACTTGCTATAGGCGACAACTTGAAAGCGACCACCTATATTGAATTTGTGCAAACAGTCATGCAAATGGATCGAGCAAGTAAATTGCACGGTTCCATGCTTGAAGGCATGAATATTCAAGGTGCAACTGGATTAACGCACGCTCAAGCAGCGACGTTGAAAGCATTAGGAGCGATCGCACAGTGAAGCGAATGCCCTTTGGGCACGCGACGCGAACGCCTTAGCTCTGTGGTTAACTCGCGGATCTTAACAACAACCCCTCCAGCGGACGGCAAACCTGTCCAGGTCAGCAATTCCTCCATCTTCATGGGTCGATAGTAAAATCCCATTGCCACCAGAAGATTAGCGAGGGAAATCCTCTCTAAACACAGTCTTCGTCCCTGCTATGACAAACAGCAGGTTAGGGACAGAAACTCTCTTATCCCTGATTCCATCCTGCAATTCCTCATTCACCAATCGCTCAAATAGGAGAATTACCTAATGTCTACATTCAAGTACAATCGTCTAGACAAGAATAATGCTGCGGTTTTACTGGTGGATCACCAAACTGGACTGTTCTCGCTTGTGCGTGATATTGGTGCTGCCGACTTCAAAAATAATGTGCTAGCGCTAGCAAGTATAGCCAAGTTTTTCAACCTGCCTACTGTTTTGACCACTAGCTTTGAGGACGGTCCCAATGGAGTCATCCTGCCGGAACTGAAGGAGAAGTTTCCTGATGCTCCCTTCATTCCGCGCCCCGGACAGATCAACGCTTGGGACAATGAGGAATTTGTTAAAGCCGTAGAAGCAACTGGTAAGAAGCAATTGATTATTGCCGGAATTGTCACGGATGTCTGTGTCACTTTTTGCGCGCTTTCAGCATTGGAGGCAGGGTATGACGTTTTTGTTGTCACCGATGCCTCTGGCACCTTCGATGAAGCCTGTCGCGATGCAGCTTGGGATCGGATGTCTCGTGCTGGCGCTCAGTTGGTCAATTGGTTTAGCGTTGTGGGTGAATTGCACCGTGATTGGCGTAACGATATTGAAGGGCTAGGTAATCTCCTTGCAGAGTTTATTCCTGACTACAAAAACCTAATGACGAGCTATGCAGCAACATCAAATGCTGGCTCTGCCAATCGTGAACGCCTCATGACTCGTGTGTAACTGAGTGGATGTTGTCATTGCTCAGTGATCCAGTTCATTTGCAGCATTGCAGCAGCACTGGATGATTTCGTGGAGGCTAGGAACGAGCTCTGGGAATCGCTCCTAGCCAAGGTGACTGCTGCCGAAAATTGCCCAGAAATCCCGTGTTTTGAGGAGATTGATTCTCAATGAAACTTCTCTTTCAGTCGATTCTCTCATCGTGTCTGCTCTTTGGAGGCTCTCTGATTCACCCATCCCTGGTTGAGTCTGCCATTGCCCAGGATACCTTGCAAGGTCAAGTCACCTCTGTGAATCAACTGGCTGATGTGCAACCTACCGATTGGGCATTTGCAGCATTACAAGCCTTAGTCGATCGCTACGACTGTATGGTTGGTTATCCAAATCAACTATTTCAGGGCAATCGAGCTATTACTCGTTATGAGTTTGCTGCTGGGCTAAATGCTTGTCTAGATCGGCTAAATCAGCTACTAGCCAGTGTAACAGTAGATCTGGCGGAAAGAGAAAATCTACAAACACTACAAAGACTTCAAGCGGAATTTGCATCAGAACTCTCAACATTGCGTGGACAGGTAGATTCCTTAGAAACCCGCACAAGTCGATTAGAGTCTCAGCTATTCTCCCCTACAACAAAATTGACTGGAGAGGTCGTTTTTGCTGTGAGCGGTGCATTTGGTAGTGATAGAGCTGTACCACCAGGAGAAACACCTGGTTCTAGGGGTGAGATTGGTGACACTATCATTTTTAGCGGTCGTGCGCGGTTGATCTTGGAGACCAGTTTTACGGGGCAAGATTTACTGAGAATTCGATTTCAGGCCGGTAATATTCCAAACTTTAGAGCAGCCATAGGGACCAATATGGCTCGCCTAAGTTTTGATGGTAATACAGACAATCAGTTCATTCTCAATCAACTTTATTATCAATTTCCCATCGGGTCAGATACTAGGGTGACTGCGATCGCCCAGGGCACTTTGTTTGATGTGGTTGATACGATTAACCCTCTATTGGGAAGTGATGGCAGAGGTTCGATTTCCGCATTTGGGGTGCGTAGCCCTATCTATCGTGAAGAAACAGGTGGGACAGGTGTTGGTATCACCCATAACTTTAACTCAGCCATCAATTTGACACTGGTTTATCTTACTAATAACGCCAACAACCCGACTGCGGGAGCTGGATTATTTGATAGTTCTTACTCTGTCTTAGCACAACTGACACTCAAACCCACAGAATCCTTAAGTTTGGGCTTAACCTATGCTCGTTCTTTGAATGCAATTGATATTGGTACAAGTAGTGCCATTACCAATGATCCCTTTAATGGAAACAGTACCAGCATTGTTGGGGATAGCTATAGTCTTACGGCTTCCTGGCTTGTTAACCCTGCTTTCAGATTGGGAGGATGGATAGGATATCTCCGGGCATCGGCGCAAGACCTCTCCAATGCTCCTACTGCTGAGATTTTTTACTACGCAGTTAATTTTGGATTTCCAGATTTGGGTAAGGAAGGAAATTTATTAGGCTTTGTTTTTGGACAACCGCCTAGAGTGATCAGCAATCAGTTTGGAGTAATCGATCGTAGCACCTCATTGCACTTTGAAACTTTCTACCGGTTTCAAATGAACGACCATCTCTCAATCACTCCTGGTGTAATCGTCATTACCAACCCTGAACACAACAGCAATAATGACACGATTTTTGTTGGCATTATTCGGACGACGTTTCAGTTTTAGAGTCTATACAGGCACGGTAAGAGCTGTTTTTCTGTTTTAACCATCCAATTTCCCGGACTGTTAAATTCTATGTTGGAAGAACCATTGGCGAGCAATACCAGTCAAGAAAACTATCTAGTCACCGCCGTGATTTCTCATATCGTGAGACCAGGACGTGAACAAGGTTATGAGGAATGGTTGCACGGAATTGCGACGGCTGCTCACCAATTTAAGGGACACTTAGGAGTCAGCGTGATCCGACCCTGTGACCACACTCATCCTGAATATGTGGCAATTCTCAGATTTGATCATTACGACAACCTCAAAACCTGGCTGGAATCCAGTGTGCGGCAGGAATGGCTGGAGCGGTTGCAGCCCTTGATTGAAAAGCCTGAAACCATTCAAACTCTAACGGGTCTGGAAACCTGGTTTACGCTTCCTAACAAACCCATGAAGGCTCCACCTCCGCGCTACAAAATGGCGATCGTGACATGGCTGGGAGTATTTTTTACGATATCTATTCTCAACCGTTTGCTAGTACCGCTCCTGGTTGGGCTTCCGGTATTGCTCAGAACCTTGTTGGTTACAGGTCTAACGGTTGCCCTGCTGACCTACGTGATTATGCCGCGCCTCACTCAACTCTTTCGCAAATGGCTGTATCCCATTTGAGCAAGTACATATCTTGCACATTCACAGGAATCTTCCATGTCTTGTCAACACCTGAACGAACTGACGCTGGAGAATATGATTTCAAAAGCCAATTACCCGGTATTCCGCTGTGAGGAATGCATGCGAGTTGGCGATCCCTGGGTTCACTTGAGAATTTGTCAAACCTGCGGCAAAATGCTGTGCTGCGACTCGTCTAAAAATCAACACGCTCGCCGCCATTACGAAGAAAGTGGACATGCGGTGATTAGTTCAGCCGAATTGGGAGAACAATGGCTGTGGTGTTTTACCGACGAACAACAGAAGAACTATTGATCACGCGCCCCTTTTCTACTCGCGAGGAAATCATGATGTCAAATCAGCCTGCCCTAACAGATATTTGGCCGAGTTTACCCCTGGACGCATGGCAAGAGACCTATGCCACCTTGCACATGTGGACTCAAATCATCGGCAAAATCCGATTTGCCCAAACTCCGTGGATTAATCATTCCTGGCATATTCCCCTCTATCTAACCGTTCGGGGACTGACCACTTCCACGATTCCCTATGGCAGCCGCATCTTTCAAATCGACTTTGATTTCATTGATCATGAGTTGCTGATTCAAACCAGCGAAGGGGCAAGACGGGCGATCGCCCTCTACCCTCGCTCGGTCGCTGATTTTTATCAAACCGTGATGGAAACGCTCAGAGCATTGGATATTCACATCACAATTAACACTAAACCAAATGAAGTCCCCAATCCAATTCGATTTGAGCAGGATGAAACCCATGCTACTTATGATGCGGATTATGCCAATCGATGCTGGCGAGTGCTGCTACAGTCCGATCGCGTCTTTCGAGAATTTCGCTCCCATTTTTCCGGCAAGGTTAGTCCGGTTCATTTTTTCTGGGGGAGTTTTGATTTAGCAGTGACTCGCTTTTCGGGGCGATCGGCTCCTGAGCATCCGGGAGGGGTGCCAAATTTACCGGATGCAGTGGCGCAGGAAGCCTATTCCCAGGAAGTCAGTAGTGCCGGATTTTGGCCCGGAGCCGGATTATCATACCCAGCGTTTTATTCCTATGCGTACCCAGAACCCGATGGGTTTAAGCAGGCTGAGGTTCGTCCTGATGCTGCATTTTACAATAAAGAGTTGGGTGAATTTATTTTGCCCTATGATGCTGTCCGTGAGGCAGAATCACCGGATCAGATGTTGTTAGAGTTCTTGCAAAGCACCTACGAAGCTGCAGCCAGGTTAGGCAACTGGAATCAAAAGGAACTTCAGCAGTTGACGTTTAAGTCGCAACTGCATTCCTAAATTGGCGTTTAACTGGCAGATATTAAGCGGTGAAATGTAGGACAGTTTCGCAGGCTGGTTTATTGGACGCTTAACCCTTGAGCGTGAAGGACAATTCCGATGAACCTACTGGCAATTACTCCAATTTTGGGAACCCGTCAGGGCATTCTGGCGCGATCGCTCCCCTGAGAGTGCAGATAAACTCAAATTTCTCCTCACCCTGGTGGAAGGAACTCGTTGGCAATACACCAATGGTGTTCAAAATCTGGTAGCCATCAGCCTCAACACCTTCCTCAATACTGGACATTTCGCCCTGGAAGAGTGTGGAGATGCGATCGCCACACTTCCATCTGTTCGTCTGGTTCTCCCAAGAGTTGCTGCACCAATTTTTGCAGTGCATCGATGATCGCGCTCTAGGGGATATTGCGCCGGAATTGGTCAAATTTACCCCAGATGAAACCCACATTCCGCACCCCAACTTTCACATGGGGTGCGGGCGGGCAGTAAATTCCGTGGGATGGTCTAGCGCGAACCGCTCGATACAGTATAAATACTTAAAAATCGACCTGCCAGACAAAAGAACTTGTTTATTTGGCTTTGTATTAAACAAAATCATCAGCTAGTTGCGTGTCGCAACTAGAGGTGAATCAGGAGAACAAAAATACTATTGAAGTTGCCAGCAACTTGACGAAAGCACCTACAGATAAATAGAGCAATCGTAAGGATTCAGGTCAAAAAAAACTTCAGTGGCGGCATCTGGTAAAATAGACCTCCTGCGAAAGTCTGATAGAATTGTAAAACAGATAGAAATTCAACTAATCAAAAATGAGTTACGAAAAA
>NZ_JAUBRI010000135.1:0-6659 GCF_036701795.1 Microcoleus sp. N9_A1 | reverse complement strand
AGTTTTTGAGCAACAGCTTGCCTTCTGCTAAAAGGCTGCTACTTTTAGCTGCACTGATTTTTTAGTCTAAACTACAGCTCCTTAAGTTAATGGATGCACTGGAAGATTTGGATGATGTGCAAAGCGTGACGGCTAATTTTGAGATGACCGATGAGTTGATGTCTTTGAGTATGGTGTAACGATCTCGCATTACCAGATTTTTGCCATCCGCAAGACAAATCCCGGTAAGTCTGGATCTGCGCTGACTGTTTCAGGATTATCCAAGATTTCAGGTTCGCGAGCGGGACGGTAGATGTAGACTTTTCTATTTTTGCGATCGATCAACAAGCCCAGCGATACACCGTTGTCAATATATTCTTGCATCTTTTTTTGCAATCCCTTGAGAGTGTCACTAGAAGACCGCAATTCGATCGCAAAGTCTGGACAAATCGGGGCGAATGAGGCTTTGTGTTCTTCAGTTAAGGCATTCCAACGCTCTAGTTTAATCCATGAGGCATCGGGGGAGCGGGTTGCTTCATTGGGCAAGGTAAAGCCTGCACTGGAGTCAAACGTTTCACCTGTGCCATCTTGTTCTGCCCAGTTCGCAAGTTGTAGGGCAATCTTACCGTTTCGGTTCCCTGTATCTGAAAAGGCTGGTGGCATAATGATAACTTCCCCACTGGCTGTACGCTCAATTCTCAAATCGCGATTAACCAGACAGAATTCATAGAACTGTTCAACAGTCATCGATTCGATCGCAGGGAAATTGACCGTCATTGGGACGCTTTGGGTTTGAATTAGCAGCGTCGTCATGGTTTTTCCTTTTTTTGGTGCAGGCGTGAGATAATACCTTGAGCTTACCAGAAAGAATGGGTTTAAAGCCTCTCCCTTGTAGGGAGAAATTAAAAGAAGACTATTCATTACTCCAATCCTTTTCCTTTCAGGTAGAGGTCGCACTCATCTGTCAACTGTCAACTGAAACTATTTTAGCTTGGCGATCGAAAGTCTTATTCGATCGGGGAATCGGAGGCTTGTATCCGTTTGCGGGCGGTGTCAATACTCTTTTTTCCCAGTTAGCAAATAAGTAATCATGTATCCCTTGCCCTTAATTTGAATGGCGCCGCGCTTCTGAAAAGTATATTTATCTTTTAATATCTCGTAGGTTTCGGCGGTGACTTGAATGCAGCCGGTAATCCCGTGGGATTCCATGCGCGAAGCAATATTTACTGTGTCGCCCCAGAGGTCGTAAATAAACTTTTTTAAGCCGATAACGCCGGCAACGACAGGGCCACTGCTAATCCCGATCCGAATGCTGAAAGGTTCCGAATGTTCTAAACTTAGCAGCCTAATTTCGTGCAGCATATCGATCGCCATATTCGCAACCGCCTCGGCGTGATCCTTTCGGGGCGTAGGCAAACCGCCGACAACCATGTAAGCATCACCAATAGTCTTAATTTTCTCTAAACCGTGGCGATCAGCCAAATGGTCAAAAGCCGAAAAAATATCGTTGAGAACTTCCACCACCGCAGTCGCTGAAATTCTCGACGAAAGCTCTGTAAACCCCACAATGTCGGCAAACATCACAGTTACTTCCGCAAAACTTTCGGCGATATTGTGTTCATTGTCCTTCAAACGCAGGGCGATCGCAGCCGGCAAAACGTTCAACAGCAATTGCTCAGATTTAGCTTGTTCGAGTTCCAACTGTAGGTAAGCAGCCTGCAACTGTTCGGCTTGGCGAATTCTTTCTCCGGCTAGCTTTTCGATTTGGGCCGTGCGGCTCAAAGATGTCAGCATATATGTCACCGGAATCAAAGTCCACAGCATCCCCATCGTCAGAGTTCCCCAAGAGCGCCAGTGCTTGCGAGTTTTGCGAATTTCCGGCGTTGCCGACACGTACATAGACCACTGGCGGCCGCTAATTTTCAGCCGCCTTCTGCAAGCTGTATAGTTCGGGCCTGGATTGTCAAGAATCGGGCAGTTGGGCCTGAGGGCTCGTTCCGCAGCGGCTGATGCGGTCAGCACTTGTTGGCTGGCGGATTGGAACAGCACCGCAAATTGCTGAATTTGACCGTCAGCAGGCAGATTTTTGAGAACTGGGTTTGCCCTTTGCGGTAACAGCGACGCTGGTTGTTGCTTGGCTGGAGCCTCGCTGGCGAGATAAATAGTGAGGTAGTCGGTATTGCGTCCTTTTAAAGAGGTTTGGAAAATATCTTTGCCTCGAAATACGCCCAGAACAAATCCTTGTAGCAGTTGGCGACGGGATTCCAGGGTAGTGGGTTTACTGCTGTTTTGGTAAATCGGAACTATAGCCAAAAGACCCTGTTCCGGGGAATTGCCCTGAGTTAGGCCGCCGTAGTTCGTGACAATCATTTCTCCAGTATCACGCCCTTGATCGATCGCGACGCGGATTTCTGGGTGGGAGGCGAGGTCAAAGCCCAATGCTGTCTCGTTTCCGGCTGGTGGTTCGACGTAGAAAGCCGGGAAGTATTCGGAACGCTGGAGAGCCTTGCGGAGTTCTCCTCGCGGGCCGCGCTCTGTAATCTCGAAGCTGGGATCTGTTTCGGTTCTAGCTTTGGTTTCGTAGTTGCGCCGCTCGGAATTGGGGACGCGGGGGGCCCAAGCCAGGAGTTGCAGGCTGGGGTGGACGGATAGGGGACGGGCGACAAATCGGGCAAAAGAGGAACGCTCGACGGCGCTGAAGGCTTTCATGTAGTCGCTGAGGGCGAGAACAGTATCTAAGTCGGAGTTTAGCTGGCGTTCGATGCCGATCGAAATATCGTCGATGCGGCGCTGCATTTCGTAGTCGCGGCGATTGTCTTCCCAGTCCCAAACCAAGGCGAATGCCAGGATCGACAGCCCGACACCCAAAGCCAGCGTCAACCCGGCTGGCATATAGCGAGACCTGGATAAAGGTAGTTTTTTCAGCATAATTGCCTAGCGAATAAGGGCAGCAGATTAGCACACCGCTGAGTGCGATTTATTTCGGCCTCTGAGTGCGGTTAATTCAAAACCCTGATAACTCAAGCACCGACGGCAATTGGGAATTAAAAGTTAGATATTTAAACTTTTAGATTAATGGACGATCGCTCAGCAGGGGATTTCAATCCAGAATTCCGCTCCCTGTCCGGGCGCACAGATGCACCGCAGGCTTCCCTTATGTTTTTCTACCACAATCTGATGGCTGATGGATAATCCTAAGCCAGTTCCAGCCCCTACGGGCTTGGTGGTGAAGAACGGGTCAAATAGCCGCTTGCGAACCTCTTCGCTCATTCCCGGGCCACTGTCGGCGATACAAATGAGGATGCGATCGCAATCACTGAGCTGGTTTTTACTGTGACTTTTCAACCCAGCTTTTTTCATGAGGGTGCGAATCACGATCGTCCGAGGTTCCGGTTGGTTTTCTAGAGCGTCGATCGCATTGCTGATAATATTTAGAAATACCTGGTTTAACTGACCCGCACAACAGTAGATTTTCGATATCTTTCCGTATTCTTTAATGATTTCAATCCGGCTTTTTTTAGTTGCATGATGCAATCGGTGCTGCAAAATTAACAGCGTGCTGTCAATTCCTTCATGAATGTCTACCAACTTCATTTCTGATTCATCCAGTCGCGAAAAGTTCCGCAGCGACAACACAATATTACTAATTCTTTCTATTCCTACTCTCATGGAATTTAGCATTTTTGGCAAATCTTCCTTCAGAAAATCCAACTCTAAGTCCTTAACTTTTTCAGCAATCTGAGGCACTGGGGACGGGTAGCATTCCTGGTAGAGACTTAAGAGTTCTATTAAATCATGAAAATAGTTGTATGTATGAGAAATATTGCCGTTAATAAAAGTTGCTGGATTGTTGATTTCGTGGGCGATGCCAGCCACCATCTGACCGAGACTCGACATCTTTTCGGATTGAACTAATTGGATTTGAGCGTTTTGTAGCTGTTCGTAGGCTTCTTGCAATTGGGCGGCTTGTTTTCTTAATTGAGATTCGGAAGCTTGGAGTGCGGCGGCGGAAATTTTGCGGTTCGTTATATTTTCAATCATCCCTAAGTTGTAAATAGGTTGTCCTTCACCGTCTCGAATCATAGTAGCTGTCACATTTACCCAAACAATTTTACCTGTAGCGGTAATCTGGCGGAGTTCGATTTGATAGTGAGTAATTTCTCCCCGCTCAAGAGAATCAGCAACTTGGACATTTTTTGGATAATCGTCGGGATGCCCAAGCTCTATAAATGTTTTGCTCAGCAACTCTTCGGCGGTATATCCCAGCATTTCGTAGTAATTTTTATTGACTCGCACTAACTTGTTATCATCTAAATTCGCTAAGTAGATAGCGATGGGTGCATCTTCAAAAATTGTGCGAAATAGTTCCTCGCTAGCCCGGACTTTAGCTGTTAGGGAAAGCCTATCGGTGATGTCTTCAAACGTAGACAAAATGCCTACAACATTGCCAGAATTGTCGTGTAAAGGTATTTTATTTGTATCCAGACAGCATTGGGTGCCGTCGGCTTGCATTTTGGATTCTATGATGTGATATTCTGGGGTGTTTGTTGCCATGATGCGGCTGTCGCCGGCTCGAAAAATTTCTGTTTCTTCCGGCTTCCAGGGCATATCGAAGTCGGTGAGACCGACGAGTTCACTGGGGTGATTGAAACCTGCGACTTTGGCAAAGTTTTTGTTGCCTCCCAAGTAAACTAAATCTCGATCCTTCCAGGCGATTAACTGAGGGATGTTATTGATTACCAACCACAGCATTTTTTGCGATGTTTCCAAAGCTTCCGTGCGTTCTAGGACGCGCTTTTCAAGTTCTTGATTGGCTTGTTGCAGGGCGATTTTTGACTCGCCCAGAGCCATTTCTGCTAGCTTGCGATCGCTGATGTCGATTGTGACACCCTCCCACAGTATGTCGCCCCCCGCTTGCAGTTCGGGGCGGGCAATGCCGCGAATCCATTTCAGTTTTCCCGATCCGGTTACGATCCGGCCTTCATATATCCAAGGTTTTAAAGTTCCGCCGGAAATTGCGATTGATTCTAACATGGGTTTTAGGTCTTCTGGATGCACCATTGACCACATTAAACCGGAGTTTTTTTTAATTTTTTCTGGCTCTAATTCGTAGAGTTCCCAACAGCCTGAACTCACATAAATGAATTCATCCGAACCGTCGGGATGCAGCAAGTATTGATAAATCATTCCCGGCACGTTGGCGGCCATTTTTTGGAATCTGGCTTCGCTTTGCTGCAGTGCTGATTCTGCAAGTTTGCTATCGCTAATGTCGATCAACAAGCCGTCCCAAATAATGTCATCTTTTTCGCCCCGTTCTGGTCGCGAAGCCCCGCTAATCCACTTGATGCGATCGCCCGGAAAAACTAATCTGCCTTCCCACCGCCAAGGTTCTAATGTTTTAGCTGACACAGCCAGAGATTCGTGGAAGCTTGGCGCGTCGTCTGGATGAAGCATTTCGATCGCGCTAATAGCAGAATTTTGGAGCACCTCTGGTTCTAATTCGTAGAGTTCGCGGCAGCCGGAACTGAGGTAGGGAAATGACACAGTTCCGTCTGCTGCTAACTGAAATTGATAAATCATTCCGGGAAGGTTGGCGGCTAGTTTTTGAAACCTGGCTTCGCTTTGCCGCAGTGCTGTTTCTGCTTCTACGCGATCGGTAATATCGTAAAATGCCGATAAAATTGCTGCTTCGCCGTTAAAATTAATCGATCGCATCGACATTTTTACCCAAAACAAACTGCCGTTTGCTTTTTTAAGGCAGATTTGTTCGCTGTCGCTAAAGCCATTTTGTTTGACTAATTCTAACAATTTATGGCGATCGCTCACCTTAGCATAAAAGTCGCTCTTTTTGCTGCCTATCAACTGTTCTGAACTCAAACCTAAACTTACCCCTAGGGCTGGATTGGCGTACAAAATCACGCTGTCTTTCAGGCGCGTAATTAGCATGGGAACGGGAGTAACAGTGGCGATCGCCCGCAATCTTTCTTCGCTTTCTTGCAGCGCTGTTTCGGCTGCTACTCTTTTGGTAATATCGTTCTGAACTCCGATAAAATGAGTTAATTTTCCCTCATTGTCTAGGATGGGGGAAACCATTAATTCGTTCCAAAAAGGAGTTTTGTCTTTGCGATAATTTTTGAGAACCACCTGAATTTCCGTTCCCGATCGCAAGCTGCTGCGGAGTTTGTCTAATTCGGCGCGATCGGTATCCAGGCCCTGCAAAAACCGGCAGTTGCGTCCAATAACTTCTTCGGCACTGTAACCGGTCAGTTTCTCAAAAGCAGGATTGCAGTAGATAATAGGTGTGTCAGGCGTGCGAGCATCTGCAATTAGGATGCTGTTGCTCGAAGCTGCGATCGCCCGCTCTAGGAGAGACAGGTTGAAAGAGTCTGTTATCATAAGTGGCAATACCCAAACTCCCAAGGAGTGGACTGAACTATAAAAAATTTTAAATAAGTTGAGGTATTCTTATTTTATAGTCTTATTTTTAGTTTAACCTAACAAACTCAGCAGCCCCAAAAAGCCGACGGGGAAATGAAGAGCGGGCTAATGGAAGAGCGGGCATACAACAATACGGTTCAGTTAAGCCCGGAGATCCCCCCTAACCCCCCTTAAGAAGCAGGGTGGATTAATTGTCGAGAGGTTAAATCAAGGCTATGAAGGCTATTGACAGACATTATGCG
>NZ_JAUBRI010000134.1:0-6723 GCF_036701795.1 Microcoleus sp. N9_A1 | reverse complement strand
TTCGCTTACGCTGTGCTTATCTTAACGGGGAATTTTCCTTAAGTATTTCTGCTTAGTTCTCAACTGGGATGCTCCCATAATAATAGATTAAAAAAATCCACCAATGAAAGCATATTCAGTAGATTTGCGAAAAAAAATAGTAGCAGCCCATCAAGAGAAGAAGCTGTCAATCAGAAAAACAGCATAAATATTTGCCTGCAGTAAAAGCTTAGTTCAAAAACTTGTCAAGCAACTAAAAATAGAGGGTAATTTACAGCCTAAACCCAGGGGGAAACCCAGATTCAGTCATTTGAATAATGCGTCAAAAGAGTTAAGACAAATAGTGGCAGCACATCCCGATGCAACTTTGGTAGAATTGCGTGAGTTATTCGCCCAAAATACAGGAAATTGGGTAGGCAGAACAGCCATCTGTAGCGCTTTACTGAAGTTGGGATTAAATCGAAAAAAAAACAGTCAGTCCTAGCCAAGCAGGCACAGAAAGAGTCATGAAGTTAAGGTTAGAGTATTGGGAAAAAGTCAAGGATATCGACCCAAAAAATCTAGTATTTTTAGATGAGACTGGAGTATTGCTAGGTTTAACCAGAACTCATGCACGTTCCCAACGAGGAACTAGAGCCTATGCGGTTAAACCTTTTTACCGAGGGAAAAAAGTCACAGTAATTGGTGCAATTAGTATCTCTTCGAGTAGTGGCACTCATGACAATGGATAACTCAATGGATGGCAAAGCATTTGAGGTATTTATCGAAAAATGTTTAGTGCCACAATTGTGGTCGGGAGAAGTAGTAGTGATGGATAATTTACCCGCACATAAAGTAGATTCAATTACATCAATGATTGAATCTGTGGGTGCTTCTATTTTATGTTGGTCCCCATACTCTCCTGATTTTAATCCCATTGAATTATGGTGGTCGCAACTTAAATCTTTATTGCGACAGTGTTCGCTAACCACCACTAAAATGGTTGACACCATAATTGCTGTGGCTCTTGATTTAATTAATCCGAAACATCTCAAAAACTGGTTTACTAATTGCTGCTACTGTACCTCATAACATCCGGAAGTGCTTTCAGTTGACAGTTGACGGTTGACAGTTGACAGTTGATAGCGACCTCTACTTGGAAGGAAGAGGGTTGGAGTAATGAATAGTCTTCTTTTAATTTCTCCCTAGAAGGGAGAGGCTTTAAACCATTTTTTTTTGGTAATGTTTATTCTGGAGCATTTTTTCAAAATAATCAAGATTTAATTGATTGGACTAATAGCCAAAACTTACTACACCCTATGTATTGCCTAGGAGATGGCCAGGCCGGAGTTTGGAACATATTTAAAGAAATTGGAGACAATGAACAAAGACAAGAAATCTTAGATTGGTATCATCTGAAAGAAAATCTCTACAAGGTAGGGGGTTCAATAAAACGATTCAAATCATCAGAAACTATGTTGTGGCAAGGCAAAGTTGATGAAGTTATAAATTTATTTAAAAACTTTAAAGATCAAGCATTTAAAACGTTGTGCAATTATTTAGAGACCCATCGGTGCCGAATAGTCAATTACCAATACTACAAAGAAGAATCCATAAGTTCGATAGGTTCGGGAACAGTTGAATCAACAATTAAACGCATTGGATTAAGGGTAAAAATATCGGGAGCCTGGTGGAATATTGAGAACGTTTCCTCTATCCTTGCTCTTCGCTGTGCCTATCTCAACGGTCAACTTTCAATTTGATGTATTTGCCTTCATTGAGATGCACCATCGTGCAATCTCTCTAAGAGAGGCCGCTATCCTTCAGACTTTTCCCGAAAACTACCGCTTTCTAGCTCCTGGCGAGCGTGTCTGTTTCAGCAAACTGGGTCATTTAATCGGAAACGCTGTTCCTGTCAAAATTTGCGAGGTGCTAGCGCAGAGCCTACTCGCTCATGTACAGAAGTACAATAAGCCGCTCAAGTAAAAATGCAAGATTAAAAGTTTTTTTAACCTTTAATCTTGCATTTTTACTTTAACTATTTTTTATTCCTCGATCGGCTTAGGCTTCTTAACCGGCTTAGGAAGAGGTTCCTTCGGGACAGGCGGTGGTGCTGCTACTGCGGACTTGATGGTAGGACGCCCTACAGGAGCAGCGTCACCGCTGGGCCTAGGAGTAAACGGACGCTTCCCTCCTCCTTTGAAGCCACCGGGCGGCTTGCTGCCTGGGGGGAATTTCCGCTTTTTAATCGGCAGGGCACCAATATTATTAGCCTGCTCAATCATCAGACTGTCAGCTTTCAATTTGACGTGGAAATCCCAAAAAAACCCGATCGCTTTTGTTGCTAAATCTCCCTTGAGTTTCAGCTTAAAAAACTTCATCTTGTCGTCATTCTTGCGGGGAGCTTGCTTGATTTTGACGATGACATACTTTTCTTGGTCTTGGGATTGGTAAATAACCTCACCTCTAATCGAAAAATAGCCATCTTCAACATCAGGTTCCGAGGGTGGCAAAGATGCGGTCGATGCTTCGCCGCTAGCCTCAATCTCCGCTGCTTCCTGATTTTCCTCATCAGAGGACGGTTCGGGAGGTTTCTTGAGTGTTTCCGGCTCCCAAACTCCCATAATCTGGGCGTGCAAGTTCCCGTCTTCCTGCCTGGTGCGGGGATAGACCACCCACAGGTGTTCTTGTTCCAGATCCAGGTGATTTTTGACTAAACTCATGACTCTACCCAGCAAAACGGCGTCAATGGCAGTTCCGTCGGCAGCTATCAGCATACCCCGGGTGAATTGCTCTTCTGATTGCGTGTAGCGGCCCCGCACCAAACCAACAGCTCGGTACTGTCTGGGTTCGCTGGGGGGGGGAATGGGATGTTGGCGCATGACGGAGGGTATGTCCTCATCGGCCGGACTTTCGTTAGCGGGTGGCTCGGCGTTTGCGGGCGGTGCGACTGCTAGGGCTGGAGTATCGCTGACAGATGTCGAAGACGCTGCAGGCGCGGGGGGTGCAGGAGCATTGCTGGGCTGGTCTTGTGGCTTTGTTTTGTCCTTGTCGGGGGCAGAACTGTAGCGTGGTCGTTGCAGCCTATCCTTGGACGCTGGGGCGTCTGTTGGCGTTGGCGGTTGATTTTGGTCAACATCTGCAGCCAACGCCGAAGGTACCGGACTTTCGTCTGGTGTCTCAGGAATGGAATCTGTATCTTTAGGCGGATTGACAGCCTGTTCGCTGGGCTGAGCCTTGCGAGTTGAAGTAGATTTGGACGATTTGGAAGACGGGTTGGGAGAGGGGTTCATAAAAACTCCTTGCAGCGGAGACACATCCCTTAAGGGAAATTAGGAATAAACTGAAGAAACTGCTTTAAAAACTACTAGCACCTGACAGGCGGGCTTGCGCCCGGAGGTCTGGTTGTGACCCGTCAACGCCAACTTTCAACGCTAGGAGTGCCGATCGGTTCGCTGGCTGCTAAAATCCTTGCGAGCAAGGACTTTGGCAGTTGCTGACCGATCGATCGCCGATCGCGCTGAGCTGGAGTTGCTGGCTAATAGCATTTAGGATATTCAGCTTGCCTATTTTACTTAATCCAATTACCTAACGGCCTGATCCGCCATATTTTCGGTAATTTTTAGCTTGACCAGACTAAATTGGACAGACACCGCAGTCCTTGGGGCTGCGGGTCTGAGTGTCCAAAATTGTTTAGCTAGCATGGAGTTGTGGGTCTGTTACCATATTAGCTGCAAGTAAAAGGCTGCTTTGTCCGTTCGGACTTTGAACTTAAAAACCTTTACGGTTGCACCGATCGAGCTAAATGGCAGATGCTCCCGGGCAATGCCTTAATTCTTAGAAAATAGTACATTTTAAGCTGGGATAGTTGAATTATGGAAAAAGCAAACAAGCGTCGTGGGTTGATTACTGTGGTGGTGGTGCTGTCGCTCATCGCTTTTTTGGGATTTTCTCTTGTGCCAATTTTAAACAGTATTCTCCAGGCCAGCCAAGCGCAAAGTCAGTCAACTCCAACACCTACTCAGACGGCGCAGTCTGGGGAGAAGCAATCAGAGTTGCTGCAAGCTCAGGCGAGGGGGTACGAATTGGTTTTGCAGCGGGAACCTGACAACGTAACGGCTTTGCGGGGATTGTTGCAGGTGCGGCTGGAGTTGATCGGGCAAGGAGTGGGCGACATTAAGGATGCGATCGCTCCTTTGGAAAAGTTGGCTTCGCTGAATCCTGAGACTACTGAATACGGGATTTTGCTGGCTCAGGCTAAGGAACGCACGGGCGATCGCGAAGGGGCAGCTCAAGCTTACAGGTCAATTTTAGCGTCTAAGCCAGGGGAAATTCAGGCTTTGCAGGGGTTGGTGAATTTGCTGCTGGTGCAGCAGCGGCCCGAAGCTGCGATCGGACTGTTGCAAGATACGCTGAAGGCGGCTCCGGCTGCCAATCTGGCGAAACCGGAAAGTGTGGATGTAACTTCGGTGCAGTTGATTTTGGGACAGGTTTATGCTGTGCAGAAGCGGTTTGATGAGGCGATCGCCATTTACGACGAATCTGCTAAGGCTAATCCCAAAGATTTTCGCCCGACTTTAGGAAAGGCGATCGTGCTGAAGGAACAGGGCAAAACAGATGAGTCAAAAACGCTGTTCGATCGAGCTACTGAGTTAGCTCCTCCTAACTATAAAGACCAAATAAATCAGTTAGCTAGTGACACTCCTTCGCCTTCTCCTGCGGCTACGACGACTCCCGAACCGGCGACTTCACCAAGTCCAGAAGGTGCGCTACCGAAACCTTAAGGAAAGTTTTAAGTGAAAGAGTTTTGAGTTGTCAGTGAAAGAGTTTGAAGTTAAAAACTTAATCGTTTAAAATCAAAACTATTCGCTTTCTTCTTCATTACGCAGGACTTAGGAAAAGAAACCCGGTTTCTACGATAAATCTTGGTTGAACGACGACAGATACATGAAGAAACCGGGTTTCTAAGCCCTCGGGCGGCTCGTCCAGTTACCGATTACCAATTACTAATTACCAATTAGGTAAGACCTCGGAGGGAATTATGACCCAAAGCGTTGACCGCGTTGTTCTACCTCCTGCTTTTCCAGACCACACTCAATTACCAGACTCCGACGGTACTTTTGTGAAAAATTTTCAGGAGCATCCGCAAAGTTTAATTTTAACAGATTCGATCGGGCAAATTTTGCAGCAGCGGCATCCAGACGGACAATATGCGATCGGTCAAGACTGCGGCATTTACTGGCGAGAAACCGAGCCGCCGGAAAAAGGTGCAGAAGCTCCTGATTGGTTTTATGTTCCGAATGTACCTCCTAATATTGACGGTCAAATTCGCCGTTCCTACGTGCTGTGGCGGGAACACATAGCACCGTTAATTGCTTTGGAATTTGCGAGCGGGAACGGGGATGAAGAGCGCAACCGTACTCCTTTATCGCGCACTGATGAAGGGGTAATAACAAAACCTGGCAAGTTTTGGGCCTACGAGCGGGTGATGCGAATTCCCTATTACGGCATCTATGAAATTAACAGCGGACAATTAGAAGTTTATCGGTTGATTGACGGGTATTATCAACTGTTAGAACTTAACGATCGGGGTCATTTTCCTATTGCACCTTTAGGCGTAGAATTGGGACTTTGGCAAGGCAATTATCAAAATCAAACGATGCTGTGGCTGCGCTGGTGGGACGAGGAAGGTAATTTGCTGTTGATTGGCGATGAAAGAGCCGAATTGGAGAGATTGCGGGGGGAACAACAGCGGGAAAGAGCCGAGAGTGCAGAACAAGCCAGACAGCAAGCAGAACAGGCGCGACAATCTGAATTTCAAGCAAGAAGGGCTGCAATTCCCCGGTTGTTGGGAATGGGTTTGAGTGCCCCACAGGTGGCGGAGGCGTTGGGTTTATCGGTGGAGGAAGTGACGGAGAATGCTGGAGAGTGAGATAGTGAGAGAGAATTGGGGAAAAGGGCGATCGGGCTTAATAGACTTCATCATGAGAACCCATTTTGAGCAATAAAATCGCTTCCTCTTCATTTTCTGGATCGATCGCAAACTCAAATAAAATCCGATAATCGTAATCTATTGAACACGACCAGATACCCGATAAATCTCCTGTCAGTTTGTGAGTTCGCAAGCTGGGGTTAAAGCAGTCTTCAGACAAAAGTTCAAGCGTAGCTTCAATTAAAAGGCGAAGCTGAGGATTTTTACGAACTAACTTTTTGAAAGTACGAATAGATTTGGGAGTCCAACCAATTTTCATCAATCATCCAACTCCGCCATAAAATCGGCTACCGACCCAAATTTAACATTGCCCTCAGCATACTCTTGACGAACTTCTGCCACTTCCTTGAGTAATTCATTTCGTCGCTGTTGTCGCAGACGATTCTGAAGAATATCTAGAAGCATAGCTTGATCTTCTAATGATAAAACTTCTACAGCTTCAAGAGCTTGCTGGAATTGAGATATTTGTGTCATTTTACTCATATATTATTTGAACTGTTTAGAACTACGATATTTTTTATGGTTTTAGCAAGATTTATCCTATGCTATAGCCCCATACGGTTCAGTTAAGGAAAATTGTAGCGAAAATGTTGGGTTTCGTTTCTCAACCCAACCTACGTGATTTGTGGTATTATACTCTAGTGTAGCACTTTCAGCACTATAACTATTATGATTCAACTTGTAGTAGGGTGGGTCAAAGGGAGCATCCCATTAAGGAAGTAAGTATTTATACTTAGTTTAGAAACAGGTAAAATGTTAAAAAATCACACCTC